>JAFUKH010000081.1 GCA_017467845.1 Lachnospiraceae bacterium
ACTCAGGGAAAGTATTATGAAGTTTATGACGATATGGTGGCAATTGCAAAGAAAGAGAATTCAGGTAAAGTGGTAATTAATTTGGGGACGGACGATTTAAGGACAGAATATGAAAGAATTCGAAAATTGGGTATTGGCATGAATGTTACGGATATTCGATATATTAATGCAGGAAGTCCCTATTATTATTTTTGTTTACAGGATCCGGACGGTAATGCTGTGGAAATTACCGGACCTTTTGAGGAGGACAAGTATGCAGAAGATAAGCAATAAAGAAGTAAAAGATATTATGTATTCTTTAGGAGCGGATTTGTGTGGTGTGGCAAGTATAGATCGATTTAAAGATGCGCCACAAGGGTTTCATCCTTTAGATGTTTTTCCGATATGCAAATCGGTAATATCGTTTGCGGTACGTTTCCCGGTGGGAGCACTTTTATGTGAGACGCCGGTACCTTATACCAGAATACGCAATTCTCTGACACCTAAAATGGATGCCATAGCCCTTAATATGTGCATCGCGCTAGAAAAGAGGGGGATCGTGTCAGTGCCTATTCCTACCAATGAAAGCTTGTGGGATGGGAATACCAATCGCTGGCGTTCCATTATTTCCCAAAAGCATGCGGCTCAGGCAGCAGGACTGGGAACCATTGGGCGTCACTCGTTGCTTATTACGCCCAGGTTCGGAAGTATGGTGTGGCTGGGATGTATTCTTTGTGATGCGGAGATAGAACCGGATGAGGTTCTGGAGAATATCTGCACCAAGTGTAATAAATGCGTACAAGCATGCCCGATAAATGCATTGGAAAGTGAAGAGCTGAATCAACAGGCATGCTGGGATAATGCTTTTGGAGAGGATGAGAAACTTCAGGCATGGGTTATATCATGCCATAAGTGTCGAGATGTGTGCCCTTACAATTTAGGGGCAGATAATTCGTTGATATAGCATGTCAACTTAAAAACCTTGACCACTTTCGGCAATGTTATTTAGTTAAGAGGTATTTTTCCGACTTACGGGAGATTGTATGAAATATCGCAGGTTGCCTTGGGGAACAACTCCCCTACGGACTCCCTTGCGGAAACTGCTTAATAATTTCCAAAATCAGCGCCCACGTTCCGTTCATGTCTTCTCATTTGTTAGAAAAGGCGCCCTCACTGTCCGCATACGACGAATTCCTTCCGGTTCATGTATTGTAAGGCTTGGAGGGATGGGGCTATAAGGAGACACTGACTTCGCCCTGCTTAAATTTCTCAAAACCGCAGATTACGTTGTTTTATTATTTTGTGTTCGTCCAAGATTCGAGCAAAAATTCGGGCTGTGTTCGCCTGATGTGAGACATATAAATGTCTCCCAACAGTCGGACACAGCCCGAATTTTTGTCGAAAGATGGACGGACACGAAGGACAACGTAATCTGCGGTTTTGGAAATTTCTACGCAGTTCTCGTAAGCGTCTCCTTATAGCCCCATCCCCCCAAGCGTTACAAAGCTAAGTTTATATGGAATCCGTCGTATGCGGACAGTGAGGGCGCCTTTTCTAACCTTGAGAAGACTTGAATAATCACAGAACGTGGGCATGATTTTGTGAAATTTAAGCAGTTGTAGGACGGGAGTTCGTAGGGGAGTTGTCTCCAAAGCAACCTACGTTAATTTCAAACAATCTGATTTTGGTGGGAAAATACCCCTTAACTAAATGGCATTGCCACTTTGGTGGTCATAGTTTTTGCTTAAAGGTTACTTTAAAAAAGTCCTAAAAGACGGGTTGCATTTTTGGCGTAAATCATTTCTTTTTCTGTGGTGGTTAAATCACTTTCTTCAATCAGAGAAATCACATCCCTCTGCTCCTGCCAAGGAGAGTCCGTTGCAAATAAAATCTTATCACAACCGTGCTTTCTGGTCAGTCGTGAAAAAGCTTCTACATTTAGGTTTTCGTCTAGATATGGGCGCTTATTATGGCCGGGAAGTGGAGTAATCTTACCAATAGAGAAAGCAGTGTCAAAATAAACCGGAGCACCTGCGAGGTCGCGCTCTACATCTTCCCAACAGCCCCAACCGCCCATATGAGCCAGCACAAGTTTTGGTGGAGAGATTTCCTTCAAAATCTTCAGCACATGCTTTACGGAAGCGTAGTCATGGTCATAGATACCGATATCGATTCCGGCATGGGTAATCACTATTATATCCAGTTCCGAAGCAATATCAATAATCTCCATCATCTTTGGATGATCTAAATCGTATTTCTGGTAGGCCGGATGGATCTTGATTCCTGGAATTCCGGCATTCTTCAGGCGGGTAAGTTCACCACGAATATTATCATAGTCCGGGTGCATTCCGCCGAAGGCAATGATTCCCTTTTTATGTAATTCTCTTTTTGTCTCGATAAAAGAAGTATTAATCTTTTCTACCTGTTCCACAGAAGTCATAACCGGAAGATTTACACTGTAGGTAATTCCTGCTTCCTTCATGGAGGCCAGCAGCTCATTCATGGAACCATTGGTGAAGGGCTTGGTGCAGCTTTCCTTTGCCAGGTTATTTACCACTTTTTCTGAGATTTTTTTCGGGAAGGTGTGTGTATGAAAATCGATAATCATTGAAATTCAGTCCATTTCTGAGAGTATTTTTCTATAGTGTAGTACTAAATTCTAGTAAAATCAATAAAGTAATGTGGAAAACCCGACTGGGAAGGCAAGAAAGTGCCGCGGTCGGGGAGCGTGAGGAAGACCCCCGACTGGGATGGCAAGAAAGTGCCGACGGTCGGTAAGGTAGAGATAAAAGTTCGTATTAAAAGGAAAAGCTTTATGGTATCACTGATGGGGAGAGATAGATTAGGAAAACAAGGGGAACAATTTAGCAAATTAAAGTGTTGCACTGCTCCCTTGTTATAGGTTATACTAGTAAACAGGAAAATCTAGGTACGAAAGGGTAGAGGATTAGAAGATGAAACAGTTGATGTTAGGAAATGCAGCAATTGCCCGCGGATTATACGAGGCAGGTTGCTGCGTGGTTTCCAGTTATCCGGGAACTCCAAGCACGGAAGTTACGGAAGAAATTGCAAAATACGATGAGGTATATTGTGAATGGGCACCAAATGAAAAGGTGGCCATGGAGGTTGCATTCGGTGCATCCCTCGCAGGAAAGAGAAGCTTCTGTGGCATGAAGCATGTAGGCGTTAATGTGGCAGCTGACCCACTCTTCACCGTGTCTTACACCGGTGTAAACGGTGGTATGGTAATCGTGGTTGCAGATGACCCGGGTATGCATTCATCTCAGAATGAGCAGGATTCCCGCCACTATGCAAAGGCAGCAAAGGTTCCTATGATCGAGCCGGCAGACTCTGCAGAGTGTCTCGAGTATACAAAGCTGGCATATGAAATCTCAGAGAAGTTTGATACTCCGGTATTTATTAAGACCTGTACCAGAGTTGCTCACTCTCAGAGCGTGGTAGAGACTTCAGAGCGTGTAGTGCCGGAGATAAAGCCTTATGAGAAGAATATTGCTAAGAACGTAATGATGCCGGGTAATGCCAAGAAGAGACACCCGGTAGTAGAGCAGAGACTGGTTGACCTTTCTGAGTATGCAGAAACTTCGCCGCTTAATAGAGTAGAAATGGGAGATACAAAGCTTGGTATCATCACTTCTTCTACCAGCTACCAGTATGCCAAGGAAGTATACGGTGATGGCGCAAGTATCTTAAAGCTTGGTATGGTATGGCCGCTTCCGGCAAAGATGATTAAGGACTTTGCTTCTAAGGTAGAGAAGGTTGTAGTTATTGAAGAGCTTGATCCATTTATTGAAGAGTATTGCAACAGCATTGGTGTGGAGGTATGCGGCAAGGAGCTGTTCCCTCTGATGGATGAGTTCTCCCAGAACCAGATTGCAGCTATTATGGGTAAAGATGTTCCGGAAGGTATCACTTTAGATGAAAATATTCCGGTACGTCCTCCGGTAATGTGTGCAGGATGTCCTCACCGCGGAATGTTCTATACTTTATCAAAGAATAAGTGTACTGTTCTTGGCGATATCGGTTGCTATACACTTGGTGCGGTGGCACCGCTTAGTGCTATGGATGTGACCTTATGTATGGGCGCATCTATCAGCTCTGTTCATGGATTTAATAAGGCTCTCGGTGAAGAAAGCCAGAACAAGACTGTTGCAGTTATTGGTGACTCTACCTTTATGCATTCCGGTATGACCGGTCTTGCGAATATTGCTTATAACCAGAGCAATTCCACTGTTATTATTTTAGACAATTCTATTACCGGTATGACAGGACATCAGCAGAATCCTACCACTGGTTACAATATCAAGGGTGATCCGGCAGGAAAGATTAATTTAGAGGCACTCTGCAAAGCTATGGGCTTTGAGCGTGTACGTGTGGTTGATCCTTATGATTTGGCTGAGACTGATAAGGTATTAAAGGAAGAGCTTGCAGCAGATGCTCCATCTGTTATTATTAGCCGCCGTCCTTGCGCACTTTTAAAGACAGTTAAGGCTAAACCTGCACTTACCTGCAATCCGGACAAGTGTAAGAGCTGTAAGATGTGTATGAAGCTTGGCTGTCCTGCAATCAGTATGAAGGACAATAAGGCAGTGATTGATAAGACACTTTGCGTAGGCTGTGGTGTATGTCAGCAGTTGTGCAAATTCGGAGCATTGGAGGCGTAAAAGATAAATGAGTGAAACAAAGAATATAATGATCGTTGGTGTAGGCGGACAGGGTTCTCTCCTCGCCAGTAAAATGTTAGGAAAGCTTTTATTGTCTCAGGGGTATGATGTAAAGGTTTCCGAAGTACACGGTATGAGCCAGAGAGGCGGTAGTGTAGTTACATATGTAAGATATGGTGAGAAAGTTTATTCACCTGTTATTGATAAGGGTACGGCAGATTTTATCATTTCTTTTGAGAAGCTGGAAGCTTCCAGATGGATTTCTTATCTGAAAAAGGGTGGCAAGATTATTGTATCCAATCAGGAAATTGATCCGATGCCGGTAATCATTGGTGCTGCTACTTATCCGGAAAATCTTATTGAGAAGATGAAGGCAGCAGGTGCTGATGTAGATGCCATTGATGCACTTAATTTAGCAATGGAGGCAGGTTCTCCTAAGGCAGTAAATTTAGTTCTTATGGGAAGGTTATCGAAGTACTTTGATGCGACCGAGGAAGCGTGGATGGAAGCTTTAGAGGCTTGTGTGCCACCGAAGTTCTTGGAGTTAAATAAAAAAGCTTTTGCGTTGGGACGTGATGCATAAAAAGGCTTTTATTTAAATACAATGGAAGGGGTTATTCTAATGGAAAAGAGGTATTTTCAGCCGGAAATCGAAACAATGCCGGTGGAGCAGATTAAGGCACTGCAGAGTGAAAGACTTGTGAAACAGGTGCAGCATGTATGGGACAATGTACCTTACTATCGCAAGAAAATGGAAGAGAAGGGTGTTACCCCCGCGGATATCAAGGGTATCGAAGATTTACATAAGCTTCCGTTCTTGACAAAAGATGATTTAAGAGATGCATATCCATACGGTCTTATGGGTAAACCAAAGAAGGATTGTGTGCGTATCCAGTCAACAAGTGGTACTACCGGAAGGCGTGTAGTGGCATTCTACACCCAGCACGATATTGATTTATGGGAGGATTGTTGTGCACGTGCTATCGTGGCAGCAGGTGGAACTGAGGAGGACGTAGTACAGGTATCTTATGGTTATGGTCTTTTTACCGGTGGTCCGGGACTTAACGGCGGTTCTCACAAGGTTGGTTGTCTGACCATTCCTACATCTTCGGGTAATACGGACAGACAGATTCAGTTTATGGTAGATTTAGAGTCCACTATTTTATGTTGTACACCTTCGTATGCAGCATACCTTGGTGAGTCCATTGAGGAAAAGGGCTTCAGAGACCAGATTAAGCTAAAAGCAGGTATCTTCGGTGCGGAAGCATGGACTCAGGAAATGCGTCAGGAAATTCAGAATAAGCTGGGAATCAAGGCGTACGATATCTATGGTCTGACCGAGACCAGCGGACCTGGTGTATCCTTCGAGTGTGAGGAGCAGACGGGTATGCACATTAATGAGGATCATTTCCTTGCAGAAATTATTAATCCTGAGACCGGTGAAGTACTTCCGGAAGGAGAGAAGGGTGAACTTGTATTTACCAGTCTTACGAAAGAGGCATTCCCACTTCTTCGTTACAGAACCAAAGACTTATGTGTACTTAACAGAAAGCCATGCTCCTGCGGAAGAACTCATATAAAGATGAGTAAGCCTCTGGGAAGAAGCGATGATATGTTAATCATCCGTGGTGTAAATGTATTCCCTTCACAGATTGAAACGGTATTATTAAATGAAGGTATGACTCCCAACTACCAGATTATTGTAGACCGTGTAAACAACACCGATACCTTCGATATCAATGTAGAGATGAGTCAGGAAATGTTCTCTGACAGCCTTGGTAAGGTTGCAGAAAAGGAGAAACAGCTGGTTGCCTCTTTAAAGGCGATGCTTGGTATTCAGGCAAAGGTTCATCTGGTAGAGCCTAAGTCCATCACCAGAAGTGAAGGCAAGGCTGTTCGTGTAATTGATAAGCGTAAATTATATGGTTAAAAGAAGGAGGACTAATTCATGGCTGTAAAACAGATTTCCGTATTTATTGAAAATAAAATTGGTGGTTTGGCAACCATTACTGATGTTCTTGCGCAGGCAGATGTCAATATCCGTGCGCTTTCTATTGCAGATACTTCTGATTTTGGCATTTTGCGTCTTATCGTAGATGATGTATTTAAAGCAGGAAATGCCCTTAAGGAGAATGGACATATTTATTCCATTACCGATGTTCTGGCGGTTGCAGGAGATGATAAGCCGGGTAGTATTGCACGTATTGTAAAAGCTCTGGCAAATGAGGGCATTGGTATGGATTATGCGTATGCATTCTTTGCTAAGAAGGAAAATTTAGCTTACATGATTATCAAAGTGGAAGATATGGAGAAGGCTTCTAAGGCTTTACGTGAAAACGGAATCCATCTTGCAAGCGAAGAAGAGATTGTAAGCTTGTAGGCAAGAAAGAGGTTTTATGAAGAAATTAGCGTTGTTAATCAGCATGGTACTCATGCTGTGTATGGTAGGCTGTGGTGGCGGCGAGCAGGGCTCAAAGGCAAGCAGTAAGACTTACTATGCGGATATTGTAATTGAAGATTACGGTACAATCACCGTAGAACTTAATGGAGAAGCCGCGCCGATTACGGTGGAGAACTTTGTTTCTCTTGCTAAGGAAGGCTTTTATGACGGACTTACCTTTCATCGTATTATGGAAGGATTCATGATGCAGGGCGGCGACCCGGATGGCAACGGAACCGGTGGCTCCGATACCAAGATTAAGGGAGAGTTCTCAGCAAATGGCGTACAGAATGATTTGTCCCATACCAGAGGAGCTATCTCCATGGCAAGAAGCATGGATATGGATAGTGCCAGCTCACAGTTCTTTATCGTGCATCAGGACAGTACTTTCCTTGATGGAAACTATGCAGCATTCGGATATGTTACGGAAGGCATGGAAGTTGTAGATGCCATCTGTGAGGCAGCAGAGCCCATCGATGGAAACGGCACCATCCCGGCAGAGAATCAGCCGGTGATTACCAGCATTACAATTCGTGAGTGATGAATATGCAAAGAGGCTATTGCAAAATGTGAACGCTGTAGAAGAGAATGTTGTGCGGGAATAATTCCCCTACGTTTGCACGGCTTAGAAAAAATGCGTAGTAATTTCCAAAGCTGCCATTTGCGTTCAAGTTGTGTTATTTCCACGTGTTAGACACGCTGCGTATCTGTCCTGCATAGGGCGGATTCCTTACGTAAACAAAAATGCCGGCTTTCTTTTGGAATTATGTCTCTGTATTTGTAAACTGTTCGAAACTGCTTAAATTTCACAAAGTGGCGAATTTCGTTCTGTGATTAGTCAATGTCTGTTCAAGCTTCGAACAAAATAAATAGGACTGTTCGTCCATGGTTAGACATCCTTATAGATGTCTTCCATGGTACGTACAGTCCTTTTCATTTTGTCGAAGACATGCCCCGACATTAACATGAACGAAATTCGCCACTTTGGAAATTTCTACGCACTTTCTCTAAGCTTACAAATACAGAGACATAATCCCAAAGATGAGACGGCTATAAAGTTCTTCCATGGGAATCCGCCTAATATGCGGACCGATAGCAGAGTGTCTAACCTTGGAAAAACACAACAAATCAAGGAACGCAATGGCAGCTTTGTGAAATTCCTGCATTTTTGAACAGTCTGCAAACGTAGGGGAGTTATTCACGCATAACATTCTCTCATAATCAACTTTTTTATTTTGCAACAGCCCCTTTGTTATTGGATGATATGATCAGAGAGTTCTTCATTCTGGAACAGCATATCATGATTTACAGTCTGGTAAAACAGTTTCTTGAAATCTCTCTCGTCCTTTGCCTGAGCCAGAGCCCACATAGTCTTTGTGACGGTGGCCTCTAAAGTCATGTCGTAGGCTTCGGTCAGGTCGAAGGTTTCCTTTATGACCTTACCGACGCGGTAGATACCCATATCACTACCCTCGTGGGTGACTTGGGTGGCCATGACAATGACTTTATCCTGGGTGATGCCTTTTTTTATGGCTTCCATGAAGCTGTGGTCACCATTGTCCGGGAAACCACCGACACCGAAGGATTCAATGATTACACCATCATATTTCTCCAGAATTGTCTCCAGAAACTTACCATCAATGCCGGGAATCAGCTTCAAAAGGAAAATATTGGGATTAATATTATGGTAAAAGGTCAGAGGTCTTGGAATCTGGTCTTTATCATTGATGAAAAATACAATGCGGCTGTCCTGAATAATGGCTATTTCCGGGTAGTTGATGCTGGAAAAGGCGTTATAGCTTTTGGAATATTCCTTTTTTGCACGGGTTCCGGCAATGACCTTGCCACCGAATACGATGTTGACTCCATGAGCGCGAGGGTCAGAGGCAAAACGCAGACTATCCCGCAGGTTCACTCTGGCATCTGTAATAGGCAAATCAATAGGCTTCTGGGCTCCGGTAATGACAATGGGGCGTCGGTTATTTTGAATTAAGTAGGAGAGTGCTGCAGCAGTATAAGCCATGGTGTCCGTTCCGTGACAGATGACAAAGCCATCATAGAATTCATACTTAGCCTCGATAGTTGCTGCAAGAGATAACCACTGACTTGGTCCCATATTAGTGCTATCCATGGAGAAAAGCTGCATAGTATCCACCTGACAAAAGCTTTCCGTCTCCGGAACATATTTTAGAAGCTCGTCCGGTGTATGCTTTGGGGTCAGGCCATTCTCGGTATGTTTGGAGGCAATGGTGCCACCGGTTGCAATTAATAATATTTTTTTCATTATTTCAAATCCTTTATATCCATTCTGCAATCAGAATATCATATGTTGTCCCTTTTTTCTAGCGTAATTAATTCCCTGTGTTTTATGCAAAATTTATGTAAATTATATGTATATTAGGTTATATTTGTATGAAAAATCTGTTATAATAGGAAATAAGTTCTAACAGAGGGGGAGGCCTGTATTTTGAAAACAAAAAAAATAGTGTTATCAGGGTTATTTTTGGCGTTGGGCTTGGTGATGCCTTTTATAACGGGGCAGATTCCGGAGATTGGAAATATGCTTCTGCCCATGCATATCCCGGTGCTTCTGTGTGGATATGTGTGCGGTTGGCAGTATGGGCTGATTGTGGGGGCAATAACGCCGCTTTTGCGAGGTATGCTTTTCGGGATGCCTGTTTTCTTACCGCGTGGCTTATGCATGGCCTTTGAGCTTGGAACGTATGGTCTTAGCGTGGGACTGTTGTATCAGAGACTTAAGAATAAGCGGTTTGGAATTTATATAAGTCTGTTGATAGCTTTGCTGGTAGGGAGAATCGTCTGGGGATTTGTTGCAAAGGTGGTATACAGTCTTATCGGAATGGATTTCGGAATTTCCATCTTTATGACGGAAGCCTTTGTTAATGCAATTCCGGGTATTGCAATTCAACTGACACTTGTTCCGGCGCTGATTTATAGTCTGGAGAAGGCGAATCTGTTGGATGATTAGTGAGAAAGGTTGATTACATATGATATATACAGTTACGCTAAATCCATCTCTCGATTATGCCACGGTGGTAGAGAATTTAACATTACATAAGACGAATCGAACCAGCGCAGAGCAGTTGACTCCCGGGGGAAAAGGAATCAATGTGTCTACGGTATTGTCCCATCTTGGAATCGACAGTGTGGCACTTGGATTTGCAGCAGGCTTTACCGGACAAGAGCTGGTGCGCAGGGTAAAGGAGCTGGGCTTTGAAAGTGATTTTATCTTTACAAAAGAAGGGATGACCCGTATTAATGTGAAGATACTAAACTATGATGGAACGGAGATAAACGGATGCGGCCCTACGGTTTCCGGGGAAGAGTTTGAAGCCTTTTTAAAGAAGCTTGGAGATTTGCAGGAGAATGATTATCTGGTTCTGGCAGGAAGTTCGCCTAAGGGAGTTCCGGAGACTGTATATGATGATATTTTAAATTATTTAACCGGACGAGGGATTCATGTGGTAGTGGATGCAAGTGGAGAGCTGTTATTAAATGTGCTAAAGCATAAGCCTTTTTTGATAAAGCCCAATCAACATGAGCTGGGAGAACTTTTTAAGGTGGAGCTTTTAGAACGTGAACAGGTAGTACCTTACGCCAGAATGCTCCAGGAAAAGGGGGCAAGGAACGTTTTAGTGTCCATGGGGGGCAAGGGAGCCGTTCTTCTGGATGAGGAAGGTAATGTGCACATACAGGAGGCAACCAAGGGTAAGGTTGTGAATAGTGTGGGTGCAGGTGATTCTATGGTAGCAGGTTTTGTGGCAGGCTTTGTGGAGTCCGGGGACTATGAATATGCCTTTCGATTGGGACTGGCAGCAGGAAGTGCTACTGCTTTTTCGGAGGGGTTAGCTACAGCGGAAGAGATCAAGAGATTAATAATCTCATAGGAGATATCAGATATGAAAAATATGAAGTGTTATACAAACAGGGAGTTATCCTGGTTACAATTTAATGAAAGGGTCTTAAACGAGGCAGGGAATGAGAATGTTCCTCTGGCAGAGCGTCTCACCTTTGCATCAATTTACCAGACGAATCTGGATGAATTTTTTATGGTGCGCGTAGGTACTTTGATGGTACAGATGCACTCCGGAGAAGAGGTGCGAGAGAATAAGACCAACATGACCAGCAAGGAGCAGGTGCAAGCCATATTAAAGAAGGTAAAGTTGCTGGAGAAGAAGAAGGCCAAAATCTATGGGGAGTTGATGAGCGAATTAGAGCCCCACGGAATCCGTATTATTGATTTTAATAAGCTGACAGAGGAAGAGGGAGAGCTTTTGGAACAATATTTTGACCAGAATGTTGCACCCTTCCTATCCCCTATGGTGGTAGGAAAGCAGCAGCCTTTTCCGTTCCTTAACAATAAGGAACTGTACGCCCTGGTAGTGCTGGGAAGTAAAAAGGGTAAGAATAAAATCGGTATCGTACCCTGTAGCAACAGTGTATTTAAACGACTTATCGAGATTCCCTCCAGACCGGGAACCTTTATGCTTGGAGAGGAGCTGATTCTTCATTTTGTGTCCAAGCTGTATAACAAATACACCATCAAGGAAAAATCCATTATCCGTATTACCAGAAATGCAGATATCGATGAGGTGGAAGTGTATGATGAGGACTTGGATTATCGTAATATGATGGCTTATCTGATTAAGCAAAGAAGGCGTTTGAGTCCGGTACGTCTGGAAATCAGTAGAGATCTGGATAGCAAGGTGAAGTCAGAGCTGGCGGAAAATCTGGGAATGGAGCCGGAGCATATTGTGAAGGTGGATACTCCTTTAAATATGTCCTATGTATTTCAGCTTCAGCAGGTTTTAAGAGATAAACCGGAGCTCTTTTACGAAAAACGAACTCCCAGACCCTCAATTTATCTGGATGCCAAGAGAAATATCATGGAGCAGGTTGAGCAGAAGGATGTACTGCTTCATTATCCTTTTGAAAGTATGCGACCTTTCCTGAAAATGCTTCATGAAGCCGCAGAGGACGAGAGTGTAGTATCTATTAAGATGACTTTGTATCGTGTGGCAGACAAGAGTAAGGTCATTGATGCCTTAGTAGAGGCTGCAGAAAATGGAAAAGAAGTTGTGGTCCTTATAGAACTTCGGGCGAGATTTGATGAAGCCAATAATATAGAAATGTCAAGACGTCTGGAGGAGGCCGGCTGCCGGATTATCTATGGTCTGGGAAACTATAAAGTACATTCCAAATTGTGCCTGATTACCCGCAGAATCGGGGAGAATCTGGAGTATATCACTCAGATTGGAACCGGTAACTATAATGAAAAGACTTCCACCCTTTATACGGATTTCTCACTGATTACAGCGAATCAGGAAATCGGCAGGGAGGCGGCTGAAGTGTTTAGAACTCTTTTACTTGGGGAAACGGTAGAGAATACAAAGCACCTTCTGGTGGCGCCCAATTGTCTGCAGAATCGTATTCTGGATATGATGGACGAGGAAATTGCTAAGGCAAAAAAGAAAAAGCCTGCGTATATCGGTATAAAGATTAATTCTCTTACAGATAAAGTGATTATTGAAAAGCTGATTGAAGCCTCTAAAGCAGGGGTAAAAATAGAGCTGATTGTACGTGGCATCTGTTGTCTTATTCCGGGTATTCCGGGAGAAACGGAGAATATTAAGGTAATCAGTGTTGTGGGAAGATTTTTGGAGCATTCCAGAATTTACCGGTTTGGTAAGGGTGAGAATGACCGGATTTACATTGCATCCGCAGATTTTATGACTCGTAATACGGTGCGTAGAGTGGAGGTGGCGACTCCAATCTATGATGAGGATATAAAGGCGCGGATTCGTGACGTATTTGATACGGTAATGAAGGACACGGTAAAAGGGAAGGCTCAGAATAATAAAGGGAACTATATTAACCGCAGAGGTGGCAAGGTAAAGATTAATTCACAGGAATTATTCTATGAGCAGGCTTACGAAGCCGCAGGAAATGCGGAATAAAAAGAAAGAAGGAATGGGATATGTTA
This sequence comes from Lachnospiraceae bacterium, assembly GCA_017467845.1. Classification (GTDB taxonomy): domain Bacteria; phylum Bacillota; class Clostridia; order Lachnospirales; family Lachnospiraceae; genus Acetatifactor. The sequence goes on from JAFUKH010000081.1 coordinate 13,106, forward strand.
AGAATCGGTATGTTAACAAGCGGTGGCGATTGTCAGGCATTAAATGCAGCAATGCGTGGTGTTGCCAAGGTGCTATTTGAAAAGAGGGAGGATGTGGAAATCTACGGTATTGAGGATGGTTATAAGGGACTTATCTATGGTAAATATCGTCTTCTGACCTCCAGAGATTTTTCAGGTATTTTGACAATCGGCGGAACTATTTTAGGAACCTCCAGACAACCATTTAAACTCATGCGAGTACCGGATGATAACGGAATTGATAAAGTGGCTGCCATGAAGAAGAATTACAAAAAGTGGAAGCTGGATTGTCTGGTAGTACTTGGTGGAAACGGAACCCATAAGACTGCCAACCTTCTCAGGGAAGAGGGGCTGAATGTAGTGACACTTCCTAAGACCATCGATAATGATATCTGGGGAACGGACATGACCTTTGGCTTCCAGAGTGCGGTTGATATTGCAACCAATGCCATTGATTGTATCCATACTACCGCAGCTTCTCATGGAAGAGTGTTTATTGTAGAAGTTATGGGACATAAAGTTGGATGGCTGACATTACACGCAGGTATTGCAGGCGGTGCTGACATTATCCTGATTCCGGAGATTCCATATGATATTGATAAGATTGCAGAGGCAATCAGCAGAAGAGATAAAGCAGGGAAGCGATTTACCATCTTGGCAGTGGCAGAAGGCGCTATTTCCAAAGAAGATGCAAAGCTTTCCAAGAAGGAGTATAAAGAGAAGCTGAAGAACAGAAAGCATCCGTCTGTCTCTTATGAGCTTGCTGAGCAGATCCTGGCTAAGACCGGTAAAGAGGTGCGAATCACAGTACCCGGGCATACTCAGCGTGGCGGTGCACCATGTCCTTATGACCGAGTACTTTCCACAAGACTTGGTTCTGCTGCTGCAGAGTTGATTTTGGACAAGAAGTTCGGCAATATGGTAGGAATCGTGGATGGCGAAATCAAGGCAGTTCCGCTGGAGGAAGTTGCAGGTAAGTTAAAGAAGGTTGATCCTGATTGTTCTGCAATTAGAGAAGCTAAGAATGTGGGCATCAGCTTCGGAGAATAGGACAGGAGAGATAAGGAACATTGATTATAGCAATTGACGGAAGAAGCGGAGCCGGGAAATCTACTCTGGCACAGACGTTGTCGGAGAAGCTGGGCATGAGTGTGGTGCATATGGACGATTTCTTCTTACAGCCCCACCAGCGTACCGCAGAGCGACTTTCAGAGCCGGGAGGTAATGTAGATTATGAGAGGGTGGAAGCTGAGGTTCTCGAACCTTTGAAGCGTGAAAAAGGGCAGATAACCTACCGACGGTTTGACTGCAAGACCATGAGTATGCAGGAAGAACGTTTCATTGACAGCAGAAAGGCTGTAGTTGTAGAAGGCTCCTACAGCTGTCACCCAAGGCTGAAGAAATACTATGATTTAACCATTTTTCTGGATGTGGATTATGAGACTCAGATACAGCGCCTTAGGGAGCGTGTTGGGGAAGAAAGACTACAGATGTTTATAGAGAAATGGATACCATTAGAAGAGGCTTACTTTAAAGCCTACCATATCAAAGAGAACTGTGACATACAAAAATATTAGAATATTTACAGGGGCGTTACTAAGTGTAACGCCCCTGTCATGTTATACGGTAAATTTACCAAGTAATTCACTTAATTCTGTAGCACGTTTTTCAAGCTGTTCAGCAGCCTTGTCAAGGTCACTGATAGAAGAGAGCTGTCTGGCAGCTGCATCACGTACATTGGTGGAACCGGCAGCTGTTTGAGTAGATACAGCGGAGATTGCAGCAATTGCATTTAAGGTAGAATCGCGGCCTTCCTCCATGGCACCGATACTGTTGTTGATGAACTGGAGTGCATTTAACAGTTCCTTAACTTTTACTCCAATCTGCTGGAAGGAATCGGTGGTAAGAACTACTGCCTGATTCTGGGAATCAACAATATCCTCTGCCTGCTTTGCAGTAGCAGTAGCTTCCTTGGTACTGATTTCGATTTCCTTAACAATCTTGAAGATTTCGTTAGAAGACTGCATAGATGCTTCTGCCAGCTTCTGGATTTCCTGAGCTACAACAGCGAAACCACGACCTGCTTCGCCGGCTCTTGCAGCCTCGATGGAAGCGTTTAATGCAAGTAAATTGGTCTGGTCGGCAATATTATTAATTGCTTCGATGATGTTGCTGATAGATTTTGATTTAACAGCAAGTGCATCGATGGTTTCAATAATACTTGAAGTAATCTGGATAGTAGAACCGGTGCTTTCCTTTAAGTGATGTACACTTTCCATACCGGAGGAAATAACGGTCTCAGTTCCGGTTGCCAGCTGACTGATTTGATCAGCATCTTTGGCTACTTCTTCAATAATCTCTGAAAGCTTGTCCATCTGAGTGAGACAGTCATTGGCTTCAACATCTAATTTAGAGATACCAAGCTGCATCTCATCGATTTCTGACTGAATATCTTCTGAGGTCTCAAGGAAGTGGTCGGAAGAGGTTGCCATATTAGCGGTGGCATCTCCCAGCTCAGTATTCACAGCCTTTAGTCCGGACACAAGCTCCTTTGTATGGGTAACCATGTCTTCTACACCATTGGTCAGGAGCATGAATTCATCTTTTCTCTTAGTCTTGATTTCTACGGTTAAATCGCCGCCTGCAACACGCTTAATCTTGCGGATTAAATCGTAAATTGCGCCACCATAAGATCTTGCAAGAACGGTACCTGTAAATACCGCAACGATAGAAGCGATGATAACTAAGATAAAGCAGATATTTTTAATATCTTCTGTTTGACCGGTGATATTTTCCTGAGGAATCAGGGCGCAAATCATTGCATTTCTGGAACCAATCTTTGAGAAGAGGAATAAGTACTTGTTATTCTCAACATAGGAGGACCCGCTTTCTTCCTCACCGGCAAGAGCAGTTTGTACATAATCCTTATCTGTAAAAGCAACACCGTCACACACGGAGGTAGCAGATAAATATTCGGTACCGTCAGCTGTTACAAATCCCACCAAGCTTCCGGAACCACCATCTAAAGAAGAGAGGGTGCTCTCTAATACATCACGCTTGATATCAATTAACAGAATTGCTTCCGCATTATTGAAATAACGGGCAATTCGTAAACAATATTTGTCTGCTGAAGTATTCAGGCTGGCATCAGCAGTACTCTGGTTACCGAATAAGTAATATCTATGCTTATTCTCTGCAACCATCTGTCCCTGAGAAGTTGCCATATATTCTGAAAGAAGTCCCTTTGTGGTAAGTCCGTTGGAGGTAATTGCATTTTCCTTATCGGAAAGAATAAATACATTGCTGAGCAGTGCGTTGGTAGTTGCAGCACTCATAAAGGTCTTTTCATAACTGAGCGGCAGATTGTAATGTACATCCGGATCATTATCGTACAGACCCTTTAAATATTTATCCAATTCGTCATCATTAAGGTAACCCTTAAAATTGGACTGAACGGTGTCGCTGGCCAGAGTCAGATACTGGTTCATCATAACTATAGTCTGTTCTACAGAATCCTGATAGGTAGATACAATCTGATTGGTTGCCTTCTGATAAGAAATGGTACCAAGCAGAATAATCAAAAGCACCGGCAGAAAGAAGGACGCTATTAATTTAAATTGAATGCGTCTAAAGAAGAGAACGCTATTCTTCTCTTTTGCCTTCGGAACCTTTACTTTTTTCTCTTTCGGAATCTTTACCTTTTTAACTTTTTCTTTCTTTTCTTTCATTGCTGTCTCCTAATTAAAAAAAGGGTAGTAAAATAGTACTATAATTATACCTTCTTTTTAGCTAGAGGTCAATACCCAGCTATCGAACCAGCGTAGATAATCAGCTACAAAATCCTTCGAAACCGGGCTTCCGGAGAGTACCGGATAAAACAGCAGGAACATAGCGAAAACCATAAGTCCGTAGATGACTAAAAGCGCGGTAAAATGGCTCTCCTTTAGGCGCCCCTTAAGCTGCTTTACACTGTAACCAATCATCAGGGCAAGGAAGGGTACACACGGGAAATAGTGGTAAATAAAGGTACATCTGCTGACTAAGGTCCACGGCAGATACTGTGCCAGATAGGAGATTACCAAAAAGCCTGCCGTCCGGTCCTTTTTCTTAAACCATAAGTAAACCATGTAAAGAAGTGCCGGGATACCAACCCACCATACCAGTGGATTACCGAAAGCACTGATGCCCTGACGCATAGTGTCATTGATTTTATTGGAGTAGTACCAAATAGGGCGCACCATGGTAGGCCATTCATACCACATGGAGGAGTAAGGATGTGTTGCCTCCAAATCACTGTGGTAATTAAACATGGTTTGCTGGTTATGCCACATTCTTTCAAATAATCCCGGATGCCAGTGATCCACAAATGGAATATAAGAAAGAAGATAAATTACAAAAGGAATGGCCACAAAGAATATCATGCAAAAGCCAATGGTTTTCTTAATCTGCGCCACATATCTGCGGTCTTTAAAGAGGCGGGCAAAGAAGATTACCGCCAGACCTGCGCCGGCATAAGCACCCGTCCATTTGCTGGCAACACCTAGACCAAAGGCGATACCGCAGGCGCCCAGCGGAACCCACATCTGCTTCAGCTTAGTATCTGAGAAAGAAAGGGACAGATACTGCTCCATAAAGTAGTACATCACAATGATGAAGAAAACAACAAACACATCAATGGTGGTCAGTCTTGTCTGGGTAAAGTGCATAAAGTCAAAGGCAAAGATAAATGCCACAAACGCACCGATGCGTCTGTCCTGTGAGATATTTCTTCCAAAGAGATATAAAAAGGGCAGCATCAGTATACCGAAAAATGTTCCGGCAAAACGGAAGCCAAAAGGGGTAGTGCCGAAAATACTTGCACAAAGGGCCATTAAATCTTTACCAAGCGGTGGATGAGTGTTCTCATAGGTGGACAGGCCATGAATCATCTCATAGGCGGTTCGTGTATAGTAAATCTCATCAAAATAGGTACCGCTACGATAGTCCAGAGTCTCCGGGAGCAGGTCGTTCTCATCAAAAAGAGCAGGGTAATCCGATGCATTTACCGGAGTAATAATATTGCCTGTGCGGTCTAAGAGGACAATTTCACCGATAACGGCATCCTCTGTGATGTTGGTTAAGTCAATAACGGATGCAGGAGTAGAGAGCTCTACCTTGTCCCATTTAAATACACTCTTAAATACCACATCGGACTGTTGAACCGGAGATAGTCCCGGATCCTCGGTGAGACTTAATGAGAAGGTGATGTCCTGCTCATTTAAGAGATACCAGCAAAGGGTGGCAGCGTCCTGAGAGCCCAGCTCCAGATGAATGGTGCTATCTTTGGCAACGGCCTCTTCGGTAGAGGGAGTCTCGGTAATTCCCAGATTGTAAAAGGCAAAGAAACCGTAGAAAATTACTAAAAATGCAATAATGATGCCGTCAACCTTGGTGAAGGGCATCTTTTCACGGGAACGCTCCGTTACTTTGGATTTCTTACCGGTGACAGCTTTCTTTGGCACGGCTACAGGCATTGTGAAGGTTGCCTCACCCTTAACGGTCATTACCTTGTATAAGCTGTAATAGTAATAAACTGCGCCAAGAACCATAACAAGGGACAGTACGGAGATAGTACCTACAATACTGCTGTAGTTAGAGGGATCATAATAGTTCAGTACGTGCCATACATTTAAGAAATGACAGGCGGTAAGAACAAAGTAGCTATACAGCATATATTTGCTTCCGGTCATAACAAAGGCCATAAGAAGCATAATCATTACCGGATATAAGTAACGCTCATGCATGCGCACGGAGAATAAGAACATGGTCAGGGCGATAAATCCTCCGGCAACAAAGTAGCGGTCCTGAGATTTCATTCTCTTATAGAAAAGAACTGCGGAAACCAGGGTCAAAGCCACAATGATAAGGGTTCCCAGCTCCTTGTAGGTAAAGAAAAGGAATGCCGTATCCTGACTTGCCCAGTTCTTGCCAAGAAGTGCCCACAGGTTGTAGGCATTAACGGAGATGTAGGGGTATGAGCCCAAAGTGTCGGTGTACTGCGACCATACCTTGTCCAAGCCAAAGGGCACGCAAAGAAGCACCATCACCATGATGGCACCAAGGCCGCAGAGAAGATTTTTCCAGAATTTTCGCCATGAAAAATCCTTTACAAATACGTTTTCGTAGATACCGAATAACAAAAGTGGTGTGAAAATAAGGGTCTGGGGCTTTAATAAGATGCCCACGGCGTATACATAATAGGCCTGAATATTTTTCTCTTCCATGAGAAGGAGAATCATAATCAGCACCATTAGTACGAAAACAGAATCCACCTGTCCCCAGATGGAGGAATTTATAATAACAGCCGGGTTGAACAGATAAAGGGCTGTGACAATCAGACTGTGCTGCTCTGAAAAACGCTTTGATGTAATGCGGTAAATAATGTAGCATGCACCTAAGTCGCATAAAATCGCCGGAAGGCGGAGAAGCAGAAGGCTAAATGTAGAAAGATATTCTAATGAAAGGGCAGATTGTAAAAAGCCGATTACATAGAGAATATACATATATCCGGGGGGATAATCGGTGAAAATCTCCGGAGAGTAGAATGCAGAAAATCCGCCCTCATACACTCTGGTAGCCCAGGCGGAAAAGCAGGCCGTGTCCGTAAGAAATCCCTTATGGAACATGGCGAACAGGCAGCGGAAAAGCATACCGGCAGCCAGCAGCCAGACAATGTTTTTGGAGTTGTTTTTTGATGTTTTTTTCATTATTTTCCAGTCCTTATATATTTTATTAATGGTATTATAACAAGAATCCAAAGGATTCTAAAGATTAAATTAAATGTTTATTAAACTCATTGCGATTTGGGGAGCAAGTCAATATAATAGAGCTGATTTAACGAGGAGAGAAATTATGAGTAAAAAAGAAAAAACAAAAACAAAAAAGAAAAAGAAGCATGGATTCCGAAAACTGCTAATAGTGCTGCTTATTATATTCCTGCTGGTGGTAACTTTGGGTTACTATGCCGTTGATAAGATCTATGAACAGCTTAACTATGAAGAAACCACAAGTTTGCGGTATGAATCATTAAAGGAGGATGGCGTAACCAATATCCTGCTTATTGGAAATGATTCCAGAGACGGTGTATCCGGAGGTCGTTCCGATGCAATGATTCTGCTATCCATCAGTGATAAGACCAAATCCATTCATCTTACATCACTGCTTCGTGATATGTATGTGGAGATTCCGGGATACAAAGGGAACCGTCTGAATGCAGCGTATTCTCTGGGCGGAGCGGAGCTTTTGCTTGAGACCATTGAAGAGAATCTGGATATTGAAGTGAACCGTTATGTGCTTGTGGATTTCCAGGCCTTTGCCAATCTGATTAATGCAGTAGGCGGTGTAGAATTGGAACTGACAAATGAGGAAGTAAAGTGGGTAAATGCTTACTTAAATGAGTATAATATCATTAATGGAAAGGAACTGACCACAGATTATCTGGATGAGTCCGCAAGTGGTATGATGCATTTGAACGGTCCACAGGCACTTGCCTATAGTCGTAATCGAAGTATCGGTAATGATTTCGGAAGAACAGAGCGGCAGAGAAAAGTAATTTCTGCTGCAGTAGGAAAGATTCCGGGAGCACTTGTATCAGATCCTAAGGGATTGCTGGGAGATGTTTTGCCTAATCTGACAACCAATATTGTACCCACGGAGTGTTTCTCCCTGGCAGCGGATGCCGCTAAGTTCCTTATATATGACATCAAGCAGGGAAGTATCCCTATGGAGGGCACTTACAAGGACGCAAACATCCGGGATATGGCAGTGCTGGAAGTGGATTTTGAAGCAAATAAAGAGTATATAAGAACCGAGATTTATGGTAGTATGGTAGAAGAGGAGTAGCCCATGCCGGGAACGATAATTGATTATGTAAAAGAATATGGTCACATTCCTTTTTCTGAGGCAGAAGTAAACGATGTGGACAGTCTGGTGCTTTCCCAGTTTTCTTACATGAAATTCGATGGTATGGTGCCGGGGCTGTTTGACAATAAGCCTTCGGTTACCTTGCAGGATATTTATTTTCATCCCGAGTACGAGAATCTATATGCAGATGTCCGCTATGAAGAGGAAAACAGGGCTCTTTTTGAAGCGATGCTGGAAAGTACCCGCTTTAATGATATGAGGGTGAATTGCTATATCAATATTATCGAAGAAGAATGGGAGACTCAGTTTTCTGCAATCACGTGTATCTTGGGAGACGGTAGCCTGTATATTGTGTACCGCGGAACGGATGAGAGTATTGTAGGCTGGAAGGAAGACTTTAATATGGCCTATCTTTCGCCGGTGCCGGGACAGGCTTACAGTGTGAAATATCTGAATATTGTTACGGGATTTTTGAAGAAGGACTTCTATGTGGGAGGTCATTCTAAAGGGGGAAATCTGGCAATTTATGCGGCAATGAACTGTAACAAAAAGGTGCAGGACCGCATTATTAAGGTCTACAGTATGGATGGTCCGGGATTTCGTCCGGAGACACTGAAAAAGGGTGATTTTGAAGCAATTGCAGACCGTACTGTGAAGATACTGCCCCATTCCTCATTGGTAGGGATGATTTTCGAACAGAACATGGATTATCTGGTGGTGGACAGCAAGGGATTTGGTCTGGCACAGCACGATCCCTATACATGGCTTACGGAGAATGGTAGCTTTCTTTATATTGATGACATTACACAATATCAGAAGTTTATGGACCAGACAATGAATGAGTTTATTCTGGGCCTGGAAAAGGAAGAACTACAGATTTTTGTGGACACCATGTATCAGGTGATTTCTGCGTCTCAGGCAGACAATTTGATTGACTTTGTGGCAGACTGGAAAAAGAGTGTGGGCGGTATTATCGAGGCAATGAAGGAGGTTGCTCCGGAAACTCGTGAGATGATGAAACGATTTGCCAAAGAGCTGTTTCAACTGGTGGGACAGCGGATGAAGGCGGAAATAAAATTACTTGCAAAGAATAATGAGAAGGGGAACAAAACAGATGAGTAAATTGTGGTACGCAGGAGCGGCAGTTGAGTGGGAGGAAGCACTTCCTTTGGGAAATGGTCGCCTTGGCGCAATGGTGTATGGCGGTACGGAGTATGAGCATATTCAGCTGAGCGAAGAAAGTATCTGGTACGGAGGTCCGGTAAATCGTGTCAATCCGGACATGAAGGAGAAACTTCCTAAGATTCGCCGGCTTATTTTTGAAGGGAAAATTGCAGAAGCAGAAAAGCTGATGTGGCTTGCCCAATCAGGTTGTCCCAACAGTATGCATCCCACCCAGACCTTGGGAGATATTACCATCGGTTTTGAGGGGATGAAGGAGGTTACGGATTATCGGAGAGAGCTGGATCTTAGCAATGCATTGGCCAGAACGGAATTTGTTAAGGACGGCGTAGCCTACGAAAGAACCTATTTTACCTCAAAGCCTGCACAGCTTCTGGTGATGCGCTTTGCCGCAAGCCAGCCGGGAATGCTCAGTTTCTGGGCAGGTATGGATCGCTGGAAATTCTTTGATGGTGTAAGAAAGACCGAAGAGGATGAGATTTATCTGTATGGTAATCTGGGCCGTGGCGGATACGAATTCGGAATGAAGCTGAAGGCATTACATAAAGGTGGTAAGGTATCGGTAATCGGTGAGCGAATTGTAGTAGAAGCTGCGGATGAAGTAATACTCCTTTTTGGGGCAGATACTACCTATCACCACAGCAAAGAAGAAAAGGAAACTGCATATACAGAATATGAGAGCTTTGGACTTGAAAGGGTTCAGGGACTTTTTGACGTAGAAGAAATCAGCTCATGGGAAAGAAAAGAGCTGGTGATGCAAAGCTGCCTTCAGAAAATGCTGGAGAAGGCCATTGATGAGAGAGTTAGGCAGGCTGTAGAGCAGGGATATGACGAGCTCTTTGCGGTTCATGAAGCCGATTACAGAAAGCTTTTTGATGCCTGTGAATTTACGCTGGAGGATACCCAGAAGTACGATGAGATTCCTACCGATGAGCGAATCCGCCTTGCAGGGGAAGGGAAAGCAGATATCGGCTTATCCAAGATTTTCTTTGATTTCGGAAGATATCTTTTGATTTCCTGTAGCAGGGAAGGGGACCTGGCAGCAAATCTTCAGGGAATCTGGAACAAGGATATGACTCCACCTTGGGATTGTAAGTTTACCATTAATATTAATACAGAGATGAACTATTGGCTTGCGGAGAACTGCAATCTGTCCTCCTGTCATATGCCGATGTTTGATTTAATCGAGAAGATGGTAAAAAGCGGACGCAGGGTAGCCAGAGAGATGTATGGCTGCCGTGGCTTTGTGTGCCATCATAATACGGATATTCACGGTGATTGTGTAACACAGGATTTATGGATTCCGGGCTCCTATTGGGTGATGGGCGCGGCATGGATGTGTACTCACCAGTGGACTCATTATCAGTTCACCAAGGATATTGCCTTTTTACAAAAGCAGTTCCCGATTATGTGCGAAGCGGCACTGTTTTTCTTAGACTTTTTGGTGGAGAAGGATGGATATCTGGTGACTTGTCCTTCGGTATCACCGGAGAATACCTTTATCCTTCCTAATGGAGAAAAGGGTGCCAACAGCTACGGCGTAACAATGGACAATCAGATTCTTCGTGACTTATTTGGTCAGTGTATTTTATCGCTGAAGGAACTGGAGGAGGCGAAGGCATTAGACAGTGGTGTGATGGAAGCCTTGAAGGAGGCGGAGATTACCGATATTCATGAGTTTATCCGTCAGGTAGAGGATGCTATGAAACGCTTAAAGGAGACCCAGATTGGTTCGGATGGCCGTATCTTAGAGTGGCAGGAGGAATTTGAAGAGTGGGAGCCGGGACACAGACATGTATCCCACCTTTACGGAATGCATCCTTCGGAGCAGATTACTATGGATGAGACTCCGGAGCTGGCGAGAGCGGCTCGTAAGACGCTGGAGTATCGTCTGTCCCACGGCGGCGGTCATACCGGCTGGAGTCGTGCGTGGATTATCAATCATTACGCAAAGCTTTGGGACGGAGAGACGGCATATCATCATTTAGAGCAACTCTTTGCGTGCTCCACCTATCCCAATATGTTTGATAAGCATCCCCCTTTCCAGATTGACGGAAACTTCGGTGCCACTGCCGGAATAGGTGAGATGCTGGTGCAGAGCTCGGATAAGCGTATTGTGCTTTTGCCTGCATTACCAAGTGTGTGGGAGAAGGGAAGCATTCGAGGCCTTCGCGTAAAGGGAAATGCGGGGGTTGCCTTATCTTGGGAGCATGGCAAGGTAAAGGAATGTGTGATTACAGCAGATTCATCTCTACATACCTATGTGAAATACGGAAATACTAAAAAAGAGATTTCTTTAAGTGCAGGTGAGAGTATTACTTTTACAGAAATGGATTTTTGATGTGAGGATTATGGGGAATATGAAAAAGTGGGATAAGAAGCTCCTTCTTGCCTGGGTGATACCCAGTGTGATAATGCTTCTTTTATATATCGGAAACGGAATATATCCCTTTGGGAAGAATGCTTTCTTAACAGGGGATTTGTATCATCAGTATATTCCTTTTCTGCAGTCACTGATTGATAAGGTGCAGGCGGGAGAGAATTTATCCTATTCATGGAATGTGGGGCTGGGCTCCAATTATCTGGCAATGTTTGTGTATTATCTTGCCAGTCCCTTTAATATACTGACGCTACTGATTCCGGAGCAGTTTCTTTTAGAGGTGGTTGCCTTTATTGTGATGGTAAAGGTGGGACTTTGCGGTTTTTCCTTTGCACTGTTTTTGAAGAAGCATTCTCAGAGGGATTCATGGCTGATATTGTTTTTCTCTACCTTTTATGCTCTGTCCGGATATATGGCAGCCTACAATTATAATATTATGTGGCTGGATGCAGTATGGCTTTTCCCGCTGGTAATGTATGGACTTGAGAAGCTGGTAAAGGAAGGGAAAGGAATCTTCTACGCCATTGCTTTGGGATGCTGTATTTTCACCAACTATTATATTTCCATAATGATATGTATCTTTTTGGTGCTGTACTTTGGTGTGCTTTTTATCACGGAAAAGGGAAATATAAAGACTGTCCTTAGATTTGCCGGTTTTTCTCTTTTGGCAGGCGGACTCTCCGCAGTACTCCTTGTGCCGGAGGTGTGTGCAATCATTACCACCGATTTCGGGGATGTAAGCTTTCCGGAGGAGATGAAGTCCTATTTCTCCATTATGGATGAGCTGGCGAGACATGCCATCTGTGTGGAGTCGGAGAAAGGGCTGGATCATTGGCCTAATATTTACTGCGGCGTTATTGTGTTTTTGTTGGTGCCTTTATATGGAATCTGCAAGGAGATTCCGGTCCGAAAAAGATTTTGTAATCTGGCACTGGCAGGATTTATGCTTCTTAGCTTTTCCACCAATGTGCTGGACTTTATCTGGCATGGATTAAATTACCCGGATTCCCTTCCGGCAAGGCAGTCCTTTATCTACATCTTCCTGATTCTTATGATGAGCTATGAGGTGCTGGAGCAGCTGGATGAGATAATGCCGGAAAGTATTGTGAAGGCTACCCTTGTGGCGGTGGCATTTTTGATTGTCTGCGAGAAGTTTGTGGATGACGACGCCTTTGCGATATGGGTGATACCGGTGACCATTGCACTGGTAGCTGTGTATGGTGTGGTTTTGTACATTTACCGTACCAGACAGGAGGAAGATTGGCGGGTTCCCATGGTGGCTCTCCTGATTATGCTGGGAGCGGTGGAGGCAGCTACCAACACAGGATATACCAGCGTGAAGGTGTATACCAAGGAGGCTTTCGTAGGCAAGCTAGATGATTATTCTGCTCTTTATGAGACGCTGAAAGAGCATGATGACAGCTTTGTCCGGGTAGAATCCTTCCAGAAGATGACCAAGAATGATTCCCAGCTGGCAGGTTACCCTTCCGCGTCACTTTTTTCTTCCACACTGAATTCTTCTGTGGCGAATCTATATGAAAAACTGGGAATGCGTCACAGTAAGGTGTTTTATTCTATTGAAGGAGCGACACCCCTGACCTCAGCCCTTTTAAATGTGGGATATATGTTGGGGGATGTTGAGAGTATGGAGGAGGATGATTCCAAGGCTCAGGATGAGCAGGGCATGCTCTTTAAACTGCTGGATTCCACAGAAGGGGTAAACTTATATCAGTGTAGCTATCAGCTACCCTTTGGTTATGTGGCACCCACCGGATTTGACTTGGAAGAAAGTGAGATTTCAAACCCCATTACTTTGCAAAATAAGCTGGTGAAGGCGCTGGGAATCAGCGGGGAGCTTTTTGAACGTGCGGATGACAAGGATGTGGGAGATGACATCGAGTTAACTGCCAAAGAGGCCGGTTACTACTACGCTGTGGTTACCAAGAGCGGAACCACCAAAGTGGATGCATTTGCCCCTTATGGTGAAAAGAATTTCAAGGATTTAAAGAACGGAAGTGTTCTTTATCTGGGATATCTGGATAAGAACCATGAAAATATCCTAAAAAATGGTAATGAGGAGGATTCCACTCCGGATTTATCCATGGGAATCTATAGGCTCAATCAAGATGTGATGATACAGGTAATTGATACCTTAAGTGCGCAGCATCTGGAGAATGTGACCTATGATGACAGACATATTGCAGGCTCTCTTCATCTGGAAAGTGCGGGAAGATTGATACTTTCCGTGCCTTATGAAGCCGGCTGGAAGGTACTGATAAATGGCGTGGAAGTGCAGCCTCAGACCTTCGGCGAGTGCCTGATGGCCTTTGACTTAGAGGCCGGGGACTATGAGCTGGAGATGAGCTACGTGCCCCAGGGGAAGGTTGCAGGGATTTTGATTAGTGTTGCGAGTTTGGCGGTACTGGTTG
>JAFUKH010000082.1 GCA_017467845.1 Lachnospiraceae bacterium
CACTATCACTTGCGGAAGCGCTTGAGGATTCTGACTCACTCGCTGCTTCACTTGCACTATCACTTGCGGAAGTGCTTGAGGACTCTGACTCACTCGCTGCTTCACTTGCACTATCACTTGCGGAAGCGCTTGAGGATTCTGACTCACTCGCTGCTTCACTTGCACTATCACTTACAGATGTACTTGCAGCTTCCGATTCACTCTTTGCCTCATTTTCACTATTTTTTACAGAAGTACTTGCGGATTCTGACTCACTCGCTGCTTCACTTGCACTATCACTTACAGATGTACTTGCAGCCTCCGATGCCTCCTCTGCTATTCTTTCACTTTCAGCTGCTGCAGCACTTGCTGCTTCAGACAATTCCAATGCATTACTTGCACTTTTACTTGAAGAAATGCTAGTACTCAGGGATTCACTTGTTACGATACTAGCACTCAATACCGCTGACGCGCTTGCAGATTCATACTTGCTCTGAGCCGTTACGGTATCCTGCTTTACTAATCCTGCATTGTCTGCTACTGCTTGATACTTCTTGTCTTCTGATAAAGTTACATCAAATTTTACATTACCATACTTATTTCCGAACAAAATCTTATCATCTGCTGTAAAAGTAGAATTCTCAGCATCATATTCTGCACCGTCCAGGAAATAGTAATCACCGCCGATATCAACCACTCGGTAGGTTGAAAAACCATAGCTTTGTTTTTTATCCACATACTTGATGGATGAAGTTGTTCCATTTCCGGTATCAGCCTCTACAACCTTCCAATATCCATCCTCTTCAACAACATATTCACCATCAATGAATATCTTATTACCGGATCTTTCATTAGTATCTGTCTGGGCAGAAGCAGTTCCGATACTACCATCGCCCTTCAAATAGAAACCGTCAAAATTAACTACCAGCTTACCACTTTCATCATACTCAATATTCGCTGATGTTAAATCCAATTTTGCTTGACCGTTGTTGTACCAATATGTATAAGACGTATTACCATTTCCATCAACAGTTGTCTGAAGCATATTACCATCTGCATCTACACTTACAGAATTACCATTTGTCTGATAAGTTGGCGATAGTAAAACTTCAGCCGCTTCAGAACCATAAACTTCAACTGCACTATTATATGTGCTTTCCGAAGTACTCAGATACTCTGACTCTGTAGCACTGTTTGATAGACTCGCAGAGTCCGCCTGAGACATAGACTCACTGGCTGCTCTGCTCTGAACCTCACTAATAGACTGTACTTGACTATCAGATGTTGCCACAGACTCGGAAGCCGACTTTGCTTCTGATGCCACCACGGAGTCGCTTGTAGATAAAGACGCCTCTGTAAATGTAGACAAAGACTCCACTGCAGAATCACTTAAAGATAAGGATGTTTCTGTGGATGTAGCTTCTGACTGTACGATAGAGTCACTTTCTGACAATACTAAGCGTGTTGACCCCGCCAACGATTCCACAAGAGAATCACTTGTTGAAGCAAGCTTAGAGTTCGCTTCAGATTCTGAACCGACTGCAGAACTGCTGATTGACGCTGCTACTGAATTACTATCTGATAACGATGCAACTTCTAAATCGCTCTCAGATGCTACTGAGGAAGACTTCTCTGACTGTGACTCTACCTCAGAATCACTTAAAGACGAAGACTCTGATTCTACTGCAGACTCTGACTTCACTTCAGTGTCACTTGATGCCGCAGATGTTGATTCTGCTACAGACTCTGACTTCACTTCGATGTCACTTGCTACTGCAGACGCTAAATCTGATTCAGACTCTGACTTCACTTCGGTGTCACTTGCTGCTGCAGATGTTGATTCTGCCACAGACTCCGACTTCACTTCGGTGTCACTTGCTGCTGCAGACGCTAAATCTGATTCAGACTCTGACTTCACTTCGGTATCGCTTGCTGCTGCAGATGTTGATTCTACTACAGACTCCGACTGCACCTCAGAATCGCTTGCTTCTGCAGATGTTGATTCTGCCACAGACTCTGATTCCACTATAGCGTCACTTGCTACAGCAGAGTCTTCCGTAGATTCCGATATCTGCAATGCTTCAGACAAGGATTCGCTCTCTGTCGTGGACTCTTCACTTCCGATATCTAAGTCAGAATTGTAATCCTCGTCAAACAGTTCCTGCTCCGCTGCATAAACCACGTCGCCTTCGCCAAAAGCGCTTGCGCCGCCCAAAGCAACCCCTACGCCGGCAACACCCTTTAATAACGCATTCACCTTCTTTTTCTCCATAGCTTTTCCCTCTCTCTTTATCTTTTGCCATTAAAACATGCATACTTATACACTCTTAAGTTAACATCATATATAATCCTAGTCAATACAATCCTTGTATTTTTTTGGTACTTTTTTCACATTTTTTATATTGTGCAAACATTTTCGAAAAACAAAAAGAAATGAGAGTTCCCTTATTTTAGGTAATCTCTCATTTCTGAAAAAAATTTTATTCAATTACAACCTCAATGTGCTCTTTTGATGCAATTATATAAACAATATACATACAAGGCTGATGGTGGTTATTTTACCTTATGCTTTCACTAAGTCTTTTCTTCTTTCTAGCATCTGGATAATTACCATCACAATAACAAGTCCAAGGCCAAGAGCGTCGGTCACAAGTCCCGGGTAAATCAGAAGCAGACCGCCTGCGAGACTCATCAGTCTCTGATACCATGACATGTGACGCAGGAAGTATCCTTCCAATGCCGCCGAAACGCCAAAGATACCAACTAAGGAAGTCAGACAAATCTGTACGATTTCCACAGCAGTAGTGTCGATAAAGAGCATTGCCGGATTCAACGCAAATACGTAGGGAACAATAAATGCTGCAATCGCCAGCTTCGTCGCAGTAAATGCAGTCTTCATCGGATTGGCCTGAGCAATTGCCGCACCTGCGTATGCTGCCAGAGCTACCGGTGGTGTCAGGTCAGCTACAATACCAAAATAAAATACGAAGAAATGTGCTGCAAGTGTAGGTACTCCCATACGAATCAAAATAGGTGCACAGGTTGCCGCCATAATACAGTAGTTTGCAGTGGTAGGAACACCCATACCCAAAACGATACAACAAAGCATGGTTAATAACAGTGCAATGATTACCTGATTACCTGCAAGGGTAACGATACCGTTAATCAGCATATTAGCAAGTCCGGTCATGGTGATGGTTCCGGCAATGATACCGGCCACACCACAAGCCGCAGCTACTGTAATCATTCCCTGACCACCGGCAGCAAGAGCTTCCCAGATACGCTTCGGAGTGATTCGATTCTCCTTATTAAATAAGCTTACGATAATCGCTACAATAATAGCAATTGCTGCTGCATACTGGATGGAACGCTGACTGGTTCCAACCAGATAAACCAGTAAAATCAGAGGAAGCAACAAATAGACCTGCTTAAGGAGCGGCTTAATCTTCGGTAACTCTTCCTTACTCAAACCACGTAAGCCTTCTTTCTTTGCCCCCAAATGAACTGCAATGAAAATGCCCGCAAAATAAAGTACTGCCGGTAAAATCGCACGGACAGCAATATCACTGTAAGGAACACCAACATAATCTGCCATAAGGAATGCTGCCGCACCCATAATCGGAGGCATGATCTGTCCTCCGGTAGATGCTGATGCTTCAGCTGCAGCCGCAAACTCCGGCTTATATCCGGTCTTCTTCATCAGTGGGATGGTAACAGAACCGGAACCTACGGTATTCGCTACAGAAGAACCGGAAACCATACCTTCCATGGCACTTGCCACAACAGCAACCTTCGCCGGACCACCGGAGAAGCCGCCTACAAAAGCGTTGGCAATATTTATAAAGAAATCTGCGATACCTGTACGCTCAAGGAATGCACCAAAGATAATGAATACAACGATAAACTTGGAGCACACATTAATCGGTGTGGACATAATACCTTCCTTGCTGTAGAACAGGTAACGAACAGTGTAATTTAATTTTCCACTTAAAGTAGGATTGGACAATCCCCAGATAAGAGCATAGAGTACTAAAACTCCTGCCACAATTAAAATTGGCAGACCTACGCTTCGGCGACATACCTCTGCCAAAGAGAGAATACCTACGATACCAATCACAATCTGGTACCATGCAAAATTACTCCCCTGCTGAATAATAGTCATGGCATTGGCTGTATAGTACAAAAATGCTCCTGTACCACAAATCATCAGCACAATATCATACCAGGGCATGTGGTTAACCTTCTGCTGTCCCTTTTTTGCAGGGAACACCAAATAACCAATAAAAATAATAAATGCTACGAAGGATGTTAAACGAATCTCCTCCAACCAGCTGGTGAATAATGTTACATAGATACAGAAAAGAGAGAAAATGGCCAACACGGAATTTACAATTATCTTCGGTGTTCCTTCCCATATACGGGTATTGGACTCTCGGTCATATTTTTTCATTACTGCATCCAGATCCATCGGTTCTTGAACCTCAGGAGCTTTGTTTTTCCCAAATAATCCCATCGATACCTCCTTGAAAATATATTATGTATAAAATAAATAAGGCTACGGCGAAAACTCCGTCGTAGCCCGAATATTTTAATAACTACTCTTAGTTTGTTTCAACCTGTACACCCTTTTCAGCGAAGTACTTAGCAGCACCGGCGTGGAAAGGAACTGTCATTCCGCTTGTTGCGTTTTCGATGCTTAACTCAGCACCCTTTGCATTCTCAGCAGAGATTGCATCAATATTATCAAAGATAGCTGCAGTCAAGTTATAAACTGCTTCTTCAGAAGCATCTGCACTTACGATTAAGGTAGCCTTAACAGTTACTGTCTGTACATCCTCAGTCTGACCTTCGTATGTACCTGCAGGAATATCACATACAGTATAGAAAGGACAAGATGCCATTAAGTTTTCAGCTACTTCACCGTCAATAGGAACTAAATATGCATTATTGGTGGTACATAACTCAGTAATTGCCGGAGTAGGAGGACCTGCTACGATAAATGCTGCATCAATCTTTCCATCCTTTAATGCATCTGCGCTATCCGCAAAGGACTGATACTGAGCATTGATATCAGCTTCGGTTAAACCAGCTGCAGTTAACACGTCAACTGCGTTGAAGTAAACACCTGAGCCCGGAGCGCCGATAGAAACTGACTTACCCTTAAGGTCTGCAACACTCTTGATTTCAGGATCCATGGTTACTAACTGGATTGCTTCTGCATAAAGACCTGCTACTACACGGAAGTTCTCAACCTTTCCTTCTGACTCAAAAGAACGGGTGCCTTCCCAAGCATAGGACATAACGTCAGACTGTACGGTACCAAGCTGATAGTCTCCGGCAGCAATACCCTGGATATTTGCCTTAGAACCATCGGTAGAAACAACAACAACATCGATACCTGCTTTATTCTTGATATACTGACCAAGTACACCACCATAACCATAGTAAGTTCCGGAAGTACCACCGGTACCCATGGTCATCTTAGATGTAGATGATCCGCCACAAGCAACTAATGATAACGCTAATACAAATGTAAGCGCCATTGAAATAATTTTTTTCATACTAATCTCCTCCTTATATATGGTCTTTGTTCCAAAAAAGAACATATCTGTATAAATATACAATTTTTCCCCTGTGTTTTCAAGGATAAAATGGAAAAATTTGCATTTTTCCGCATTTTTCGTGCCACTATCTCGCTAAGTCGTAGTATAGTCCCTTCTTGGCCATAAGCTCTTCATGAGTCCCCTCTTCCGCAATTCCTTTATTACTGATATACAGAATACGATCCGAATTACGGATAGTAGATAATCTATGAGCCACAATAAATGCAGTCTTATCCCTAATTAAAACATCCAGAGCCTGCTTGATATACAACTCGGTCTCTGTGTCGATGGCACTGGTAGCCTCATCCAGAATGATTACGGATGGATTCTTTAACACGATTCTTGCAAAGCTGATTAACTGCTTCTCCCCCGCAGATAATCCACTTCCCCGTTCCTCCAGTACATGCTCATAGCCGCCGTTTAATCTCTGGATGAACTTATCCGCAAAAATAGTCTTAGCCGCAGCAATACATTCTTCATCCGTAGCATCCCATTTACCGTAACGGATATTATCCAGCACCGTTCCTTTAAAGATGAACGGATCCTGCATCAGCACACCGACCTCTCTCCTTAAAGAATAAAGGCTGGCATCCCTTACGTCAACTCCGTCAATAGTCACATTTCCGGCTTTTACGTCGTAAAATCTGGTAAGCATATTGATTACCGTAGTCTTACCGGCACCGGTAGGACCTACCAATGCAATGGTCTCTCCCGGCTTTACATGAAGACTGAAGTTCTCCAGAATATTAACATCCTCTTCATAAGCAAAGGTCACGTTATTAAAATCAACCTTACCCTTTACATTTTGAAGAGTAATCGCATTCTCCTTATCCGCAATTTCAAGGGGATAATCAATGGTATCAAATACCTGCTCTAAATTTGAGCTTACCTGTGCCAGCTCCTGAATAATGGTAGAAATCTGAGACAGTGGATCCTGAAAGGAACTCATGTAGGTTGTGAAGGTAATTACCACACCTGCCGTAATCAAATCATTACCACTGAGAATCAGGGCAAGAGCCACGCCATAGATACACAAGGTTCCCACATGCCAGAAAATCATTACTACGGGATGGTTTAAACGGGCACGCTTTACGATATCCCACCACATGTTTACACTTTCTTCATGAATGTCTCTATAAACATCCTTATTGATATCGATGCGATTGTAGTTCTTTACAATCTGCTCTCCCATAATGGACTCTACCAAAAATGCGGTACGGTTGGAGTTCTTGGCACGATGAGTGGAATACATCTTGCGTAGCCAGGAACGCAGAATAAATACGATGGTCAGCATAGGAATGACGATTGCAAATACAATCAGGGTCAGTACCGGACTTAAGGAAAGCATAAATACAGTCACTACCACAATCTTTACAATGTAGATAGCAAACATCATTACATAATTAGAGAAAAAATCTGCCAGACCATTGATGTATTCTGTCACACGAACCACGATTTTACCGTCCGGACGGTTATCAAAATAATCAAAGGACAACTGCTGTAGTCTGTCAAAAATGTCAGTTCGAATATGGGAAATGATTTGGAGCCCCATCTTACCCATGCATCGTGCCTGTATAAAGGTAGAAAGAATCTCCACTGCTGCCAGAAGCACCAGTCCCGAGCCCACAAGGGCAAGCTGCCTGTAATCCTCCTTTACCACCACTTCATCAACAATAATCTTTAAAAGTCTGGGTGGGAACAGAGACACTACTGCAGCAATCAGCATCATACAGGTCACTAAAAAGAGAATCTTTTTATAGGGAAGAATATACTTCAGCGTCCTCCCCAGCTGCCTGATATCTATTTTTTTCTCAATTTTTTCATCCTCGAAAAAGGTATTTCGTTTAGCCAATATTCTCACCTCCCTTTTCACCGAGGGTATCGTAATCGATGGTACCTGCCTGTTGCTCCTGCTGTACATTGTACACGCGGGCAAAACTTCCTCCAAGCTCCATCAGCTCCTTAAAGGTACCTCTCTCCGTTATCTGACCGTCACGCATATAAAGAATCTCATCACAATCCACTACGGAGGAGAATCTGTGTGCGGTAATAATCAGAGTCTTCTCAGAGAAGTTCTCATATATGTTCTTAAGTACGATTCGCTCTGTATTTACATCTAGTGCACTGGTGGAATCATCCAGCACGAAAATAGGCGCATTCTTATGAAACGCTCTTGCAATGGATACTCGCTGCTTCTGACCACCGGAGATACCAAGGCCTCGCTCTCCCACGATGGTCTTATAGCGGTCAGCCAGAGCATCAATAAATTTATCTGCCTGGGCATGGGTAGCCGCCTTGGTCACCATCCGTTCATTGATATCCGGCCTGCTGTAGGCAATATTGGACTCAATGGTATTGGAGAAGAGGAACACATCCTGAAATACATAGGAATACATATTTCTCAGATTTTCCAGACTATAATCCTTAATGTCCCGTCCGTCGATGGTAATACTTCCCTCGGTAATATCACGGATTCTTACTAAGGACTTTAATAAAATACTCTTTCCGGATCCGGTCTCACCCACGATACCCACCTTCTTTCCATAAGGTATGGAAAGGTTAATATCCTTTAAAATATCCTGTCCGTCAATCTGCAGGGAAACATTTTTCAGTTCAATGCTTGGAGTATCACAGTGGAGCCCCAGTTCCTTATTGTCCGGCACATTGCTACTCTTCTCCATAAATTTCTTCAGCTCCAGCCCTGCTATGGTCTGCTGCTGCATGTTGAATATATGGTTATTTAAACCGGTAATATTGTTCATAATTCGCATTACATATGTAGACGAGGTTAAAATATATCCCACCGTCATCTGCCCCTGCATTACCAGAATTGCACCGATAATAATGGTACTGATATACGCAATCTGTTTAATGGAATTGAAGGTTAGGTCAAATTTGGAGGATAACCAAATCTGCTTCCGTCTCGCATTCAAGAAATTATTGTTGGACTCTGCAAACTTTTCCTTTTCCAATTCCTCATTGGTAAAAGAACGTACAATACGGACTGCCGCAATATTTTCCTGGGTTGTCAGATTCATGGCTGCGCTCTTTTCACGAATCTCCTTAAAGTTCACACGCGCTTTCTTTTTAAAATCCAGCACAGTAATTACTAAAAACGGCATCAGAATCAGCGGAATAATAATAAATGAACTGTTGATACTGAAGATTAATATCAAAGTAGTAATCAGCATAAACAAGGCATCACCAAGATAGGGAATTCTATGAGCAAACAATTCCTTGAACATGATGGTATCACTGTTTAAAATCTGTAGCAGCTCACCGGAGTTGTAATTTGCGATGGTCTCAGAATCCAGCTCCATCAGCTTGCCATAGGTTTCGTAACGAAGCTCTGTTTCCAGCTTCAGCCCCACCCATTCCTGCATAAGGTCACGTATGTAGATGAGTACGATACGAAGAAGAATCAAAATCGTGTATACCACTGCAATTGCAAAAAAGAGCTGCATAGTATGTACTTCTCCAAATCTTCCAGTCAGAAGAAAATGAAAAATACCACCACTGTCCTCCGTAACCTCACCTTTCTGGATGACAAAGTCAATGAGCATCCCGGATAGCAGAGGAAGTAACAGTTCTGCATAGATTCCCAAAAAGCTCAGAATCTCTGCCAGAATTGCTGCCGGCATGCTTTTCTTAAAGAATTTAAATCCAAATTTCAGCGTTTCCATGATGTCCTCCTTTAAGCTTACAACTAATCAATAACATTCCTTACTCCGATAATCGGTTCGAAATCAATATCACTGGTAATGACACCCTTTCTTGAATTGGCAGAATGTACAATCTTGCCATCGCCCATATAAAACGCCACATGGGTACAGCTCTTGCCACCATTAGAACTGTAGCACACAATATCTCCCGGCTGAACCTCGCTGAGGTCAATACTCCTTCCTGCGCCGGAATACTGTCCCGAAGGCGTACGGCTGATAGAGTATCCGAATTCTGCAAAGATAAAACAGGTAAATCCGGAGCAATCGGTACCTGTGGTCAGGCTGGAACCACCGCTTACATATTTGTTGCCTACATACTGCAGAGCATAATCAATAATTGACCTACGCAGTTCTTCATTAGAAGTATAGGTAACAGATGGTGCTACCACCTCCAGAATCTCTTCCACTGCCACTTCTTCTACCTTTTTTTCTGCCGGCTTTCTGCTCTCCCGCTGCGTATCGATTTCCCTTTCTGCGCTTTCCTCTTCCAAAGTTTTTGCATAACTGTATGCCTCTGCTACGGACACATATTCTGCCGCAATGTACCCGTCTGTATCTGCAGTGTATTGTATCTTAATCCACTCTCCCAGATTCTCTAAAATCCGTGCGGTCTCACCATTTTCCAGATACCCCAGCTTCATAGCTCCCGAGGACTGCTCCGCCCGCACATTCAGCTTTTTTACCTGCACCACAGCACTGCTTACCACATAAGAATCCATTACCGCCGCAGCTTCCTCACCATGGATGAAGTATTCCCCCTTCACGTAGCCTTCCACATTTCCGGAAATAATCTGAAACCAGTCGTTATCTTCTCCGGTAATTTCTACAATCTGAGCTACCGCACCGTCATAGATTTTTCCCACAATCTCACCTTCTGTGGACGGAATACTCCTCACATTCACATAGTGATTGACATCGGCAATTGCAAAATCTACATATTCACCGGTATCCTGCGCTTCCTCTGTATGCTCCGGTGCAGCTGTAGCCTGCTGTTCTTCCATGTTTTTTACTTCCGCTGCTGAAGTTTCCGTAGGCTCCGGCTCTGCTGTAATCACCGGCTCTTCCGATATAATTTCTACATTTTCATAGGTCTCTGTTTTTATCTCCGTTGCCGCCACCGGCACTGCATTTTTCTGAATGCTCCCCCAATATAGAGCTGCCGTAATCCCCACACAACACAGTACCTGGATTACCCCCTTGCAAATCTTCATAACTTTCTTCTCTTTCCCTACAAATTGCACTAATTTTCCATTTTTTCTACACTAAATGTTAGTTGAAATAACCCTTTTCGTCAATCTTTTTCATACAGAAAAATACTGCCGCAACGAAAGCCTATGCCCAAGGGATTTCCTTCCCTACGACATAGGCTCCTGTTGTGGCAGTACCACTCCAAAACTATTTATCTAATACAATTACAGATACAGAATTTGCAGGTAATTCTACCTCAAAAGAGTTCCCTAAAAGCAATATCTTTTTAGAGACAGGCACAATCAGCTCCCCATCCTTGGTATTTACATTTGAGCAGTGCACAAGCTCCGTATCCCCTGTAAGTACAATCCACTCGGCCTCTGACTTAACAGCGATATCTTCCAACTTTACATCCACCTTTTTGGTGAAACCTTCTGCATTTACCAACTTCAAATACATCCTCTGCTCATCAGCCGTCACGCTATGATAAATGTCTCTGTTATACGCCTCCAGCTTACACTCTAAAAGTCCCTGTCTGGTATCGCTTCCGGTCTCATGATAGTAACAGATAACTGCTCTGCCATCTTCACCGCCATAATTTACGCAAATCTCGTACTCCTTACCGGTTTCCACCTTTTCATCATAACATGCACGTAGATTTCCGGCATACACGCTGGAAGAATAATCACCCATGGTATATGCTTCCTTACCTTCCTTGTATACCTTCAGTCCGGTACCGCGCTTATCATCACCTACACAATACTGCAGAAGATTTTTTCCTTCCAAACCTGCGCCAACGAAAATGGTTGCATCCACGTCCTGCTTCTCTACCTTTACATCGACCTTATAATTCTTCCACTCCGGTGCATCCAGATAGAAACCTTCCATATCTGCATGCTTGAATGCTTTTAAGACATCTGATACCTTCCCGAAGTCATGTACAAAAATCACTTCTCCGGTAGTATTGCAGGTTACTGTCAACTGCTTCCAATTCACCTCGCCACTTGCAGCCACTAAGATACCGCCGTGTGGTGCAAGCACCTTCTTCTCACCTTTAAAATATGTGGCGAAGCTGGTATCTAAAAGTTTTTTACCGATATATTTTGCAAAAAGTTGTTGCACGTAATAATTGGGAGTACGCCACACACTTTCGTTATCAAACCAGATGGCATCCGGTGTCCAGCGATAGGTTCCGTCCGATACCACTTTATTGAATAAAGGTGCTGTTGCAGCCAGTCTGACCACATCAGAATTCTTCTCAAAGCCGGTCATCACTGCCGCCTCTGCCACAGCTCCCGCAAGAGTATTCTTATCGCTTGACGCATACTCGCCTACAAATACCTTGGAGGTCTGGGTTTCATCCAGCTTTCCGTCCTTATATGCACGATAATAATAGTTGTAACGGTCTGCATTTTCTAAAAGATAATCATTGGCGCGATAGTAATGCTCATCCACAATGGTATCCATGTAATTTGCGCTGTTTTCATACCAGGTCACCTCTTCTTCGAAGCTCTGCTCCCCATCGGTGAAACGTACATTGGCACCGCCCTTCATATAACCCGCCAGGAATTTCCAGCCACTTTGGTATGCATCATCGTCCGCCTGCGCACCTGCAGTGGAAATAATGTGGAGTTCATAGTCCGGATAATTCTTCTCCATATGGCAATCGATAGCATACTTAAATGCCTCAAAATTAGCAAAGAATTCGGTTCCCCAGTTCTCATTTCCTACGCCGAGATAATGAAGCCCAAAGGGAGCTTCATGTCCCATCTCTTTACGAAGCGCAGCCCACTTATTATTTTCAAAATCCGTACTGATTGCAAAGTCAATCAAGTCAGTGAAATTATCAATATATTTCTTTTGCAGCTTACCGCCTGCTGGGTTCGCGTAATCTGAACGTGCCTGACAAAGTACTCCGCAAGCCATAACAGGAAGCGGCTCTGCATTTAAGTCTTCTGCCAGCTGAAAATACTCCATATAGCCCAGACCCATCGTCATCATGTAACCCCAGACATTAAAGTTTTCCTTGCGCACCTCCACGCTGCCTACGGACTCTTTCCAATCATATACATTTTCCCAGATATAGGAGCCCTCTGAGATACAACCGCCCGGGAATCTTAAGAATGTAGGATGCATCTCCACCAGCATCTCCACCAAATCTCTGCGCAAACGATAGTTGCTGTTACCCTTGTAATTGGCATGTGCAGATGCCGAAGTCTCCTCCTCGGCAGCCCCCCATACACCGGAGGGCATCATAGAAAGCATATCCACTGCCATCTCTCCCCCAAAGAAAAGCTTCAGCTGAGACAGTCTTGTTTCCTTGGCAATCATAGGTTCAGCAGTATATTTCTTCCACTGACCGTCTCCTTCCACGCAAACAGTCACCTGGTTACTCAATGTATTATCCTTCTCATCCACTAATGAAAGCGTAAGCTTCGCCGGAGCATCTGCCTTTGCCCAGACAGTGAAATAATACTCTTCCCCCGCCTTCAGGTTCATGGACAACTGATGTGTATTATCACAGAAACCGCGGTTGTATAAGTTTGTACCTGCCTGCACCTCAATATAATATGCATTGGTATCGGCATCCTCTAAACCAAAATACTCATTCAGACCGCCTTGATTTTTTACACTCACCTTATCTGTATCACCGAACCAGAAACGGAGTGGTTCATGATTTCTTCCGGTAGATATACCATTCTCACCGCTTCTGAAATCGTAGGTATCATAACGGAATGCCTCGAAAGAGCGGTTCTGAATCATCTCTGCATAGATACCGCCATCTGCCGCATTATTGATATCCTCATAGAAAAGTCCGTATAAGGTCTTACTGATATCGAGAACCTCTCTACCTCCATGTACCGTAATCTCATAAGGCGCAAGCTCCTTCGGAAGTACGGATACCAGAAAGCTCTTGCTATCCGACAATTCTCCACAGAAAAGCTCCGCTGTAATGCACACACCTACAGCTGCTTTCGGTGCCGTTACCTTGCCGTCAGCTCCGATTACTTCCGGTTTGTCACAGCTCCATTTCACCGAAACCTTACCATTCACCAGACTTTCCGGTAACTCCATATCCTCACGAATAATTTTCTTTGGAGCCGGCAGATACTTCTCCTTTGCCAGCTTCAGAATCTGCTCATCAGAAAGAGAGGCACACATAAGCTGAATAATATCCTGTTCTGCAAGGGCACCCTCATATACTCTGAAATCAGAGATGGCACCACAGAAATCTGCATCTGCCCCGAACTGGGAATGACCAATGTAATTACAGCCATAATTGCCTATGTCTTCAAAGGTTGCAAACCATTCTCTCAGCTTCTTATAGGTTCCACTGGAAGTCTGGCTGATAAATCCATCCGCCGCAAGCTCTCCATTAATATATACACGTGGACCTGCACTGCTAAGAGTTCCCCCTTCTGTTCCGGTTACCGTCATGGCAATATGTGTCCACTCATTTACCGGAAGTGCTTTCCCTGCATCTGCTGCAAGGTCCGACTCCTTAAAGCATACACCACGCATAAATCTGGTCAAGAAAATATATGGCCCGGTTGATCCCTTACCGAAATCAAAAATACGCTCCCATACGTTTTCTGCCTTAGCTCCGCATACCCATGCCGAAATGGTCAATCCATTTTGATCCCCAACATTCTTTAATAAATCCTTCGGCAACTCCAAATAGGATACCCCGAATTTACCACCGTCAAATACTGCTGCGCATCTTCCGCATACTTCTTTCACTACGGGCCTTCTCTCTCCCATAGGAATTGCATGATTCTCATTTCCGGAACTGTCTTTTCCAACATTCTCCTGATCCTCAAAGGAATACCAGGCAACTAATCTTTCGTTTTCCATAATCCTATACCCACTTAGCTTTTGATTTATTTTAGTTTTTACTATATCATTTTAATATTTACTTAAATCACCGTCAATAGTTTCCTCGCAAATAATATAAAAAGGTGCAATATTTTTTACATATTGCACCCTTACGCCTAAAATTTACCTTCCAAACTTGGATTCCACGTACTGCTGAATCTCCATATTATCCTCCGGCATTCGGCATCCAACGATATAAGTTCCATTATCGTTGGTGGAACGAATAATAATTCCCGGTAATTCTTCTGCGTCCAGAATATGGAAATCCTGAATCTTTAAGCGGATATGTAATCCTACAGCCTTTGCAAATTCCGGATCTTTACAGGAAAAAGCATATCCTCCTGCACTGATATTTACCATATTGCCATTAAAGGTCTTATCCAGCGACTTCACGTAAATCTCACAAGCATTTCTCATTGCAAGTCTGGGATGCTTTCTTCTGTTAAGAACCTTAGGATTGGTTTCAATGAACAGATGATAATGTCCTGCACCGTCCTTGTCCTTCTTACCGATTACCACATCATCCCATATGTACATAGAGTTATTTACAATAACACTTACTTCGTACTTCTTTTTCTTGGTATCTCCCAAGAAAGCATCCAACTGAGATGTAGCATCTATCAAAATCTGACCATCGTCAACGCTACCAACCGCTGTATTTATCTTCTGTTTACTAGCCTTCTCCAAAAGAATCATATGCATTCCTGCACTTAAATCTTCAATACCCATGAATCCGCCGGCACCCAGTTCTTCCACCAGATGTCCTACTACTGCTTCAATCTCTCCTATGTTACGGGCGGTTTCTTCATACTTACTGAGCATGGTTACTGTAGTAGTCTCCGAGTCAATTACACTATCGGTCATGACCGTCATAATGTCCTGTACCTGCTTCATGTTATCAACCATGTTCTTGTTGGAACTCTCCACCTTCTTCATGGCGGCATCCACAACTTCAATCTCGCCACCCAGCTGCTTGGAATCTTCTGCAATCATTCCAACGCTTTCATTAACGGTCTGCATGGTCTCCAATGTTTCAGAAATAAGCCCCAAAATGGTTGTAAT
Organism: Lachnospiraceae bacterium; assembly: GCA_017467845.1. Classification (GTDB taxonomy): domain Bacteria; phylum Bacillota; class Clostridia; order Lachnospirales; family Lachnospiraceae; genus Acetatifactor. The sequence goes on from JAFUKH010000082.1 coordinate 15,431, forward strand.
AGACTCAGTCATCTTATCGGAAGTCTCTTCCAGAAGCTTTAACGCCTCCATAATACTACCGGAAGAAGTCTGGGTTCCCATACTTAAATTTCTGATTTCATCCGCAACCACAGCAAATCCCTTACCATGCTCACCTGCTCTTGCGGCCTCGATAGAAGCATTCAGTGCTAAGAGATTGGTTCTGGAAGAAATACTTTCAATAGTACTGGTTTCATCCTTCACGCGTTCAAACTGATTACGGAACTCTTTTAGAATTACTTCTACATTAGAAGACAATCTCGCCATTGCATTGGTTGATTCCACCATATTCTCCAGCTCCTTGGAACTGGTATCCGCATGCACTGCGGACTTATCACTAAGCTCAACGATATGTTCAATCAAACCGGCAACATTACCAACCTGATTATTAATATCTTCTGTCATATCCATGGAGGAGTCAATCTTCTGACCAAGCTGCTGACTCTTACTTGCCAAATCCTCCATGCTGCCTACTACAATGCTTGCCCCCTCCTTATTCTCTTCCGCAAGCTCTCTTACTACTGTAACTCCATCCACTACTGAATTACTTGCAGTCTTCACCTTCTCCACGGTAGTAACTACCTTTTCCAGGTTTCTCTTTACAGAATTCAACATTGCATTGTCAGAATTGGTCATATGATTAATGGCCACAATATAACCGATATAGCAGAACAAAATCATTCCAAGCTGTATCTCATAATTTGAAATGTCAGAAGCAGAATTCATGCCACTCAAATAATTCCTGACAATAGAAAATATAAGAACAGCAATTGTTGCAACTCCACAGCGAATAATCAGCTGTTTATTTTTATAAATAATCAAAATACCGGTAATAGGTAATACATATGTAAAGGCCAACGTTCCCGGCGAAGTTGCCATGATATACAAATAAAAGAAACCATATCCAAAACCTACAATATCCTGATAATATTTGGTATGCCAACCCTTTACCTTCAAAACAATGAGACCAATGATAAACGGCACCCAGCAAATCAACTCCATAAGTATAAAATACTGTACGGTTTTTAAGCCTTTTACGATTTCAATCGCATAGGCTGCTGAAAGAACAAGATCGACAACAAGCCACATAATCATTGCTTTCTTGTTCGCACTTTTAGAAAAATATTTCTCGTTGTATTCCATAGTATACCTCCGCATCACAACATTAGTACCAATTTACTATATTTTATCATAACAAAAGAAATATTTCACTATTTTTTCACTATTTTTTCACTATTTTTTAAGAATTATTTGGCAATTTTGCTTTTACACGTCTCTGTATCTCCAGCATTAGCAAAGGCCTCAGAAAAAAAAACATATGTTTGTGTTTTTATTAAAATCTTAAGTTGTTTATTTTTCACCCACATATTATAATAAAAGTAAGTTCTTAAAACTATATGAATATTAAGATATACATAGGAGGATTTATCATGGCTGATTGGAATGACATCAAAAAAGCGTTTGAAAAGGATTACAAAACCAAAGAACAAATCCAGATGGAGACTGAGCAAAGACTTATCACTACAATCTCTGACTATCTCGCTTCCCAGAAAGGTGTTTCTTCCCTTCACAGTTACAAACCTACCGATATTACCGCCTTTTTAGAAAAACCTGTTTATGAGATTAAGCAGCTTCTCGGTGGAGAATGGGCTTCTATGGATGACACCGCATTAGATACATTAATTTATACATTGACCAAAAAGTTAAAAAAAGCTGATGGCTTGACTCAGTGGTAAGAATTTGGGACATTGCACAACATTTGCAATGTCCCATTTTTATTCCTCTAAATCCTTCACTGACGGATTGTCTACTAATTTTCCCTCCCCGGTATAGCGAGAGCCATGACACGGGCATTCCCAGCTTTGCTCGTCCGGATTCCACTCCAGCTTACAACCCAGGTGGGCACAGCTGGGCTTGTCCGTAAAAAGCGCCTTGGTAAGGCTCTTTATGTTGACACCCACATCCGTAAGTAGATGTGGCAGCGATGCCTTCAGGTGAAATCTCTGAGGATTGAATATCTTACCAAAGGTATTCTCCGTTCCCATGATTTCATCCCTTAAGATCAGTGCAGCAATCATAGAAAATGTCATGCCCCACTTTTGAAAACCTGTTATCACATAAATATTGGGAGTAAAAAAGGAGTATTTTCCGATAAAAGGAATGCCATCATGGGGCATACAATCCTGGGCAGACCATTTCGCTTCTACCTGACAATTCGGATAATATTTCCTTGCCATCTCCTCCAGATATTCATATGCACCTCCCTTTTTATTTTCGCCGGTGCGATGGGAAGCACCTCCAAGGAGCAGATGATCTCCGGCCTGTCTGAAGGACAGCCCTTCTCTATCCACTCCATAGTACATCCCCTCTATCCTCTTACATCCGGAAAGAGCCAGCACATAACTGCGGCTCTGATGTTGCCTAAGGAAATAAAAGCCCGGTATGTCCATAATAGGATAATGGGTTGCCACCACGATTTTTTCGGCAGTGAAGACCTTTTTCTCTGCAATCACCAGATGTTCCTTTAGCTCTGTTACTCTACAATTTTCCAGAATTGTCAGCTCTGCTGCAATGTTACGGGCAAACTTAAGTGGTGAAAACTGTGCTTGATTGGGGAACCCAATAACCCCTTTTACTTGAAAAGGCAGTTCTCCTTTATCCTCCGTAACCACATCAATCCCCATGGACAATGCTGCCCGTTTCTCCACCACCAGAGAGTTTTTCTCCCGAAGGCTATACAGATATGCTGTTCTTCTCTCAAACTGACAATCAATCTCCCGGTTCTTTATCAGCTTCTCATATTCCCTGATTGCCTTTTCATTGGCAAGAGCATAGCCTCTGGCGGCCTCCATTCCCACCGATTTTATCAGCGTACTATATTTTATTCCGTGCTGACTGGTTATCTTTGCGGTTGTCCCTTCCGTCTGTCCACCGCAGATTCTATCCGCCTCCAACACAAGCACCTTTTTTCCGGCTTCCTGCAAGTAAAAGGCCGTTAGTATCCCTGCCATACCGGCTCCGATAACAATCACATCCCAGGTTGTTCTATCAAGTTTTACATCCGCTTCCTGTGCCCTTCCTCTGATTTCTTTGGTCTGTTTTCTCCATAATGATTCCATAAAAAACACCTCGAAATAAGTATTCCAAGGTGTTTAAAGAACTATTCACTTTTCAAAATGTCATACAAATCTCTTCCGGATTTCTGTTCAAAAATACTTCGAAGCTCCAGGTTACGATCCCACTTATCCTGAGGATAAGAGCCGTAGCGTCTCTTTACATCTCCCATACGCTCCTCCATAGATACTATTCCCTCTGCAGCACCGATGGAATCGCATAGCTGGATCAATAAATCATAATCATCAAAGGTAAGACTGTAAAGTGCATCCTCCACCACCTCCTGCTGCTCCTTCGTCACATCGAAATTGCCAATGTAATCATCGATTCTCTGGATACAAAAGGAATGGCTAAGACAAATTCTTGCTGCCGCCCCGTATCCCATGGCATCCATATAAGTATAGCCATCATAAATATGTCCGAAATGCTTTACCCCGAATTTCCTTCCGATATCATGTAGTAGTCCTACGACATATGCCTTTTCCGGATTCATCCCCGGGCAAGCCTTAGCGATTTTTTCCGCACACATAGCAACAACTCTGCTATGGGCACCCCACGGACCCGGATTACAGCTCTCTGCCTCTCTTAAAAGTTCTTCCGCTACTTCTCTCGATGGATATTTGTCATTCATCATTCTCTCCCCTATAACATCTCCGCAACTGCCAGCTCCCAATACCGCTCAGGTATCTCCGGCCAGTTACATACTCCCCTATCCTGTTTGCATAGCTCCATTGCCTTAGTTAGCACGCTTCCATGGGATACGGTTCCCTTTCGAAGAAGCGCTTCCGTTATTTTGCACCAATAGGGTGCCTGTGCCGTAAGACCGGAAGCATAAAGCTCGTCGATTACTTTCTCTCTGTCATAATCCACACTTATAAATTCATGATTCCAGCCATTTTCCTCTCCATGCAGAAGCAAAAAATGCGCCTTGGAATCACCATCCAGCGAGATTCCCACACTTCCTGCATTCAGGATCTTCTTTCCTGCATACTCAATCTTTCCTCTCCGGTGGGTATGTCCGCAAAGAATCAAGGAATTTTTCTCCTGCTCCATAACTCGATAAGTATTTTCCCTGCCGGGCTTTAATTCCTCTCTGGCACTACCGGGAGATCCATGACAGATGGTGATTGCCGGATATCCCGGAATATCCACCACTCCCACATGAGACAATCCTTCAAAGAATTGAATATCCTTTTCTGTCAGATTTTCATAGGCATACGCCAGACAGCCGGTGGTAGAATCATATTTCTTCCACCCCTTCCGGCTTTCCTTTCTGTAATTAATCCAATAGTCCTCTTTATTACCTTTTATAAAATAGCAATTACACTGCTCTCTTAAACCATATAAAATCTCCATAGTTTTCTGGGGGTATGCCAGCTCGCCAATATAATCTCCAAGAAAAATAAAAGTATCTATATCACGCGCCAGCGCGTACTCAATGCACTTCACCAGTGCCACATAATTACCATGTATATCCGATAAAACTGCGATGTCCATCTTTCCTCTCCTTTTCCTAATGATGCTTCATTTTATCGCAGATATCTTCCAAATAGCATTAAAATTCCCTTAAAACTTTCTTTAGGGTGATTAAGTTTTTCTTAAGACCCAAAAACTGAGAGCAAATGCCACCCTGCCCGGGGAACGCCTCCCCTACGAGACCCGACTGCGAACTACTTAAATTTCACAAAATCAAGTTTGCGTTCTGTGATTGTTCGTGTCTCTTCAAGGTTAGAACAATCGGCGTATCTGTCCGCATATTAGGCGGATTCCTGAGTTTCGTATGATTACTAGCCGTTTCTTTAGGATAATATCCCTGTATTGGTAAGCTTAGAGAAAGTGCGTAGAAATTTCCAAAGTGGCGAATTACGTTCATGTTAATGTCGGGGCACGTCTTCGACAAAATGAATAGGACTGTGCGTACCATGGAAGACATCTATAAGGATGTCTAACCATGGACGAACAGTCCTATTTATTTTGTTCGAAGCTTGAACAGACATTGACTAATCCCAGAACGTAATTCGCCACTTTGTGAAATTTAAGCAGTTTCGAACAGTTTACCAATACAGGGATATTATCCTAAAAAAACGGCGGTTTTTCACTCCTTATACAGAATCCGCCCTATGCCCTAAACCATTTTGGTCTGTTCAATTACATCACTGATATTTTCTTTATAAATATCCATAGCGTCCACAATTGCTTCCACAGCTTCCTGATTCTCCTCAGAAAGATTTTTCATATCTGCCACACGACTGTTCAGCTTACTGAAAATAGCATCAACCTGAGCCACATTAGAATTCTGTTCTTCAATGTTTTCATAAAGATCTGCGAACTGATCTTTCAAACGCACAAAGCTTCCTTGCAATTCCTCCAAAAGCTTACCGGACTGCTCAATTGCCAGTGTACTCTCTGCAAATTCCTTGGAGGTATCCTCCACACGTTGCGACAGCTGATGAAGTGATTCCTCCACCTGAAGGGAGAATTCATTACTGCTTTCGGAAAGTTCTCTCATACGAAGAGCAACAATATCAAATCCTGCACCCGCATTACCTGCTCTGGCAGCTTCAATGGATGCATTTAAAGATAAAATAGTAATATTAAAGGAAATATCATTTAAGCTCTGTGCCACTTTGGATACGCTACGCATCCCGCTTTCCATGTCCTGAAATACCAGATTAGCTTCCTCAATAATCTTGGCAACCTTCTGCATCTGACTATCCATAGCTTCCATATTCTGCTGGTTCTCTGAAAGAGCCTGCTCGAACTTCATAACGCCATCGTTCAAGTCCTGAATCTGACGCTCTGTCACCTGAATTCTGTCATGCACCTCATCGCAGCTCTCTGACATCTCCGATGCTCCCTGAGAAATCAAAGCACCACCCTTTTTCAGTTCTCCGGTGCTGGCATCAATACTTGCAGAAGACTCCTGAAAATCCTGCTGAAGATTTACCCCCATTACACGCATAGACTCCAAAAGCTTCTCTGACTCTCCTGCCTGCTCCTGACTGATCAGTAAAAAAGCCTGACCACGCTTAATGGTCTGGTAAAAAAGAATTCCGGCAACAAGCATGATAACCATACATTGAATATACTGCCCTAAAGACTCTGCCTTTTCCGGATGAAGTACATACATTATGGTCAGTAAAATACCACTGATAACAATCTGTGCTCTTGTAACCTTTGGCTCCAGATATAAACCACAAAGACCGATTGCCGCTAAGAACATAGGGAAATCATCACTGTAATATGCACCGCTGAAAAGTGAAATCACAAAAATCAATAAGCATAAGCTGATAGAAAGAGCAACCTCCTTGATATCATTTCTCACGTTCTTGTACTTCATGCCTAAAAATACGACTCCATATACAATAATGCAGATTCCTATTCCCCCGGCAGCAGCCCAATCTGCCGCAATAAGATTCTTAATCAGAAATGCTCCGGCTACGATTGCTACCACGTAGGCCATGAACTTATACATTCTTTCACGAGACATCGGTGTCTTTGCATCATTTTTGTTTTTACCCATAGTAACCCCCAAGCTATAACGTTCTGGTAAATCTTTACTATATATTATGCCTATATTATTGTCGAAATTCAATACTATTTTTCACAAAAATGTCAAATTTTACGCTTTTTATAAATACCATTCTCTTGGAATTTCACTTCTATCAATAAAACAATTTCTCTCTTTTTTCAAAATCCGCCCGGTAATCTCTAAAATCCCCTTAGCATCACAAAGAATACAGTCTGCATCCCCAAGCTTTCCCTTTTTGGCCACACCTGTCTCGAAATATCCCTCCAACATTTTATCATAGCTTTCGGAAATATGAGCAGTGTGCCGGTTGTAATGGCGATACATTGCTACTTCTTTCAGGCTACCATCCGGCATCACGATTATAAATTTGGCCGGAGCAGCAGTAAATCTCTCCGGCACATTATAAATTTCTTCTACCGCATGAATAAAGGTATTACGGATGTGAGTAACTCCTACCAAAAGGATTTTGGCATCCCGCTCTATCAATCTTCCCATTACGCCTCCGGGTGAACATGGGGTGGTCAGTTTCTCTTCCCCCTTGATATATTCTTCCGCATCTCTTCCGTATGCAGCAATACTATGGGTAGGATGTAGTGAACGAACCACACCTTCTCTTCCCATAAAAATATTCGGTAAAACTCCCACACAAGCCGGCTC
>JAFUKH010000010.1 GCA_017467845.1 Lachnospiraceae bacterium
CAGAGGACTGAAAATCCTCGTGTCGCTGGTTCGATTCCGGCTCTGGGCATTCCGCAGAGGACTTATATAGTCCGATGCGTTCACATACATTTGCGTTTAACGCAAGACCATGCGGGTGTAGTTCAATGGTAGAACACTAGCCTTCCAAGCTAGATACGTGGGTTCGATTCCCATCACCCGCTTCGTAAGTTTGTCTTACGGTAACAATTAATTTCATACCTTCAAACATAGGCTTAAGGCCTATAAAACATGCGCGAGTGGCTCAGCGGTGGAGCACCTCCTTGCCAAGGAGGGGGTCGCGGGTTCGATCCCCGTCTCGCGCTCTGAAAAATAAGGATGATACGAAAGTATCATCCTTATTTTTTTCGAGCCCTGCCAGGGCTCGAAGGTTCGATCTTCTCCGCTCCGCTACGGTCCGCGCAAAGCCGAGGTCCACCGGACCTCGTGCGGTCTACGTTCCACTTCGGTCGTTGCAAAACCAAGGTCCCCCGGACCTTGTGCAACGTCTTGCACTCTTTTATTATCAACGTAAATGCTTTAGATTAAAGTATTTACGTTATTTTTATGCATTTGAAAAAGTGGGGACAGTTAGTTTCTTGTTTTTGCATTGCTTGCTACTTTTGCGGCAGTATAACTGTACCATGGTTGGGATTTGGAGGAAAGATTGATTTGGGGTGGGTGTTAGTGGGAAGTGGAGGAATTTTAGTGGATGTCAAATATTGATTGATGAAAGAGACTGAGAGGAATATAATTAGATGTGAAATCTGAATTTGGAGGTGACTCATATGTCAGGATGTTTAAGATTAAGAAATATCTAAGTACATGAAACTGTGTTAAATAGTTTTATGTACATGCAAATCACTGAAAACTATTTAATAAGGGAGATTATGTAATGATATTTCAAGACAATGTAATAAAAGAATATTTAAAGAATGTATATTTTGTAACCGGAAGCCCTTGTGGCGGGAAAACAACAATTTCCAGAGAGCTGGCTAAGCGACATGATTTATTGGTATATGATATTGATGAGGAATTTGAAAAGCATCAGAAGCTTTCTGCCCCTGCTTATCAACCATCCATGAATAGGAAGTTCAAAGATGCGGACGAGTTTTTCGGACGCACAGTTGAAGAATACAAGCAATGGCTGATTAGTAACACAAGAGAGCAATTGGATTTTGTATTAATGGATTTGATTTGTCTTTCGCAAAATCGAAAGGTAGTGTGTGACTGTCATTTGACTATGGAACAGGCACAAATAATTACAGAGCCATCCAGAGTGGCGTTTTTAATCAAAGAACCCCAAAATTTAGTGGATGAGTATTGTAATCGTTCGGACCATCAGGGATTTAGCAATTTTATCCATAGTGCATCTGACGTGGAAAAGGCAAAGGCCACATGTAGCGCTACTTTACAAAGTCTGAATGAGAAGAGTTACGAGGACATAAAGAGCAGTGACTTTTTCTGGCTGGAAAGAACGCCAGAAAGTACTGTGGAGGATACGGTAGCCCAGGTGGAAAAGCACTTTGGACTTGGGAAGAAAAAGTTTTCGGAAGCAGACTTGGTTCTGAAAAAGGTGGACAAGAACACCGAACTGGCCGAGCAACTAATTCGCTTTGTGGAGCAGTTTTCCTGGGAGGATGTGAAGGAACACCTTTTGCACGTACTACATACATGGGAATATACGGATTGGGAAACACCATTTGTGGCAATGGTAGATAGTGAGATAGTGGGGATGGTTTCTATTATGAAGACAGACTATTATCCCTTGCCGGAAATATATCCATGGGTATCCAGTGTTTTTGTGGTAGAAAAATACCGCGGATATCGGATTAGTGAAAGGCTCATTGATTTTGCAAATGCATATGCAAAGGAATGTGGCTTTGATAGGACATATATCCCCTCAGAACATGTAGGATTGTACGAAAAGTATGGCTACCATTATTTGAAGGATGTTGAGAATTACAGCAATGGAATAGACCGATTGTATGTAAAACAATTAGATTAATGAAATTTTATGAGTAATAATTCTTCTTACTTTCAGTTTTGTTAAGAGGCTGAGAGTAAGAAGAAATTTATAGTTTGCTGAAATGTGACAATCATGTGCTCTCCAATTCAGAGAAGCGATTCATCGAGAATGACCGAACACTCAAGAAAAATTATATTAAACCTCTAAAACAGAAAATGGGAACACTTTTGGGGACAGCTCGCGGATAGAGAGCTGTCCCCTTTGATTTTTTGGGGGTTGTGAGAACGCTCGAATGCAATTTCCCCGTTTCAACAAAAGAATATTGACTGCTGACGGCAGAAGAACTACAATATAGTTAACCTAGATGAACTAATTTGATTTGAGGTGTTTTATGAACGAGTATTATAACGCTAATGCGGTACTTTCCATTTTCAGCAAAACCTATATGGACTTAAAAAAGGGGCTGCCTATACGTCCCAGTGAGATGGGGGTACTCAATATTATTACGGAAGTTCCCGGACCTCATACGCCGGTTATGTTGGCGGAGCTATTGCAGGTTTCGAAACCTATGATTACAGCTCATATCACGTCTTTGGTAAACAAGGGCTACATTACAAAGCAACCATCTACAGAAGATAAGCGGGCTTATTATATCTTACCCACCCAAAGGGGAGTGGAATTGGTGGAAGTCGCCAAATTGGATATGAATGAGCAACTGAAGTGTTTGAAGGATGGTATGGGGCAGGAGAAGTTTGATACCCTGGTAAAGCTGGTGAAGGAAGCAAATCAGATTATGAAAGACAATCAAATTGCTGACAATTGCGAATGTAAAGGAGAGAAAGATTATGGATTTGAATGATAAGATTTGGAACCCGTGGCACGGATGCCACAAATGCAGTGAGGGCTGTCAGAACTGCCAGAACCTATGCTACATACATTTTATTGGCGGCACCTTTTATGACAGCCAGCTTTACCATGAATAACATCATTCGTTATGAGGGACGTGCATCCTATGCCATGGTTGGATTGATGGCAGGTGGTTTATTAAACATCTTCGGAGATTGGTTTTTAATGGAGATATGTCATATGGGAATTGCCGGTGCGGGAATTTCCACAGCAGTATCGCAGTTTATCAGTTTTTGTATCCTACTTTATATGTTTATATCCGGAAAAACGCAATGTAGATTATCCATTCATAGGTGCTTGGAGTGTAGAGAAGAAAAGGAACTTTTGGCTATTTCCAAAACAGGTTTTTCCAGTATGGTTCGTCAGGGAATGTCCAGCATTTCCACCATGCTGCTAAATGGCAGGCAGCTATGTACGGTGATGCTGCAGTTGCTGCTATGTCCATTGTGAGCAGGATCTGCTTCTTCGCATTTGCTGTGGGACTCGGAATCGGGCAAGGTTTTCAGCCGGTGTCAGCTTATAATTATGGCGCGAAGAAATATGCACGAGTGAGAAAGGCATTTAAATTTACACTCATTGTGGAAGAGGTATTCCTGAGTATTATGATTACCATTGGGTTAATATTCTCACAGGAGTTGATTGGTATTTTCCGGGATGATGCGGATGTAGTTTCCATTGCAAGTGTTGCATTAAGAGCACAGCTGATTACGCTGTTCTTGCTTCCTATATCTTCTATCAGCAATATGTTATTCCAAAGTGTAGGCCGTAACAAAGAAGCTACATTGCTGGCATCACTGAGGAATGGATTGGCTTTTATTCCGACGCTGCTTATTTTGTCAAAGCTATTTGGCTTAACGGGTATCGAATTGTCGCAGTCCGTTTCGGATATATTAACCTGCTTCATATCGATTCCTTTTGCAGTTAGCTTCCTTAAAAAACTTCCTGTAGAAAGGGAGGATGAATAGTGCTGATTTCAAGGTTTGATAATACAAATATAGATAACTACATACAAGAATTTGAAGGTATTATCAAAAGAAAGTTGCCGAGACAATACCGGAACTTCCTAAGAAAATATAATGGTGGAAGAACATTAGAGACAAGGTTTGACATAAGAGGATGAGATTACCATAGCTTTAATAAGAGCATGGCAACAAGAAATAGAATACTACGAGGGTATATATCAAAAAGAACTATCATTGGAAGAGCTTGATTAAAAAGTTGTTGCAAGATATAATTGGGGCATTAAAAACTATTATTTGAGGTGTTATATGTACCTATTACTTTTAGCAATCATATATCTTGCATTCATCAGTCTGGGCTTGCCGGACTCTCTGCTGGGCTCGGCTTGGCCAACTATGCGAATGGATTTTGAAGTACCGCTGTCCTATATGGGACTGGTGTCCATGATTATCTCCGGTGGGACCATCGTTTCCAGCTTGATGTCGGAGCGGCTGACCAAGAGATTCAGTGCCAGAGCGGTGACGACGGTCAGTGTGTTTTTGACGGCGGTTGCTTTATTTGGTTTTTCTACGGCGACAGACTTCTGGCAGTTATGCTTGTGGGGGATTCCATACGGTTTGGGAGCCGGAGCCATTGATGCTACTTTGAATAACTATGTGGCACTACATTATAATTCCAGACATATGAGTTGGTTACATTGCTTTTGGGGAGTGGGAACCATCATCAGCCCTTATATTATGAGTTATGCACTGGCGCACACGGTTTGGATGGACGGATACCGTATGGTTTCCTACATGCAGTTCGTCATTGTGATAGTGCTGGTGTTGGCTCTGCCGTTGTGGAAGGTGAATCAGTCTGCAGACATGACGGAAGAGGAGACAAAGACTCTCGGATTAAAAGGTGCTTTGCAGATTAAGGGGGTACCGTATCTTTTGACCGGGTTCTTCGCATATTGTGCTGCAGAGGCTACGGCCATGCTTTGGGCCAGCAGCTATCTGGAAGGAACTATGGGAGCTACCAAAGAGGAAGCTGCAGCATTCGGCTCCCTCTTTTTCATCGGTATCACCGTAGGAAGATTTTTGGCAGGTTTCATTACTGATAAGGTGGGAGACAATCGGATGATTCGCCTGGGAATTATCGTTGCTCTTTGTGGAGTAATCTGTATTGCACTCCCTATAAAGATGGCCGCCCTTGTGGGATTTGTAATCATTGGATTGGGATGTGCACCGATTTATCCGTGTATCATTCATTCTACGCCGAGCAATTTCGGAGCGGAGAATTCACAGGGAATTATAGGTATTCAGATGGCTAGTGCTTATGTGGGTTCTACATTTATGCCACCGATTTTTGGGTTGATTGCAAATCATATCAGCCTGAAGCTGATGCCAGTTTTCCTGGGATTCTTTTTGGTTTTGTTATTGGTGATGATTTCTAAGACGGAGAAGGCGTGCAAGAAAGAATACTAGGAGACGATTGTTTGGTCAGTGAGTATGGGGAATATGATTAGCTGAAAATAAAAATATTTCCCATGAGAGGCTTGCGCCCTTGGAGGATGCACAGGTGACCTTGGCTACTTATCAGGAGTCCTTTGATTACTATAACCAGCTTATTTCCGAGGCAAGTACGACAATGGAGTGGGTGGAGTATACGGGACGTTTATATGAGCTCAGTGATGAGTGCCTGAACTATCTCTGGAATCTGATACGGTACAATGTGGACGAGGAAAAGTATCAGGAAATTCTGGCAGAGCAGCGAGCGTGGATTAAGGAAAAAGAGGACGCAGCCACAGATGCGGCGAATGAGTGGGAGGGCGGTTCCTTTGCACCGGTAGCGTACAACGATATGTTGGCGACTATGACCATAGAGCGTTGTGGGGAATTGGTTGAATATTTAGAGTAGTAGAGAATAAAAGCCGGAGAATCATATCAGGATTCCCCGGCTTTTTGATATGTTTACATATTGTCAAGCTGAATGGAGCGGATGATTTCGTAGATTGCATTTGTAAATTCTTCGTTACCATAGGCGTAGTTGGCATCCGGGTTGGAGACATTCTCTACAATAATGGAGCCAGTCATGTGATAGCCGTTCATGGAAACAGTGTATTGGTACATATTATCCAGTGTTCTTGTGACGCCGGCATCATCTGTTTCGGATAAAATATATGTTGTATAACTGTCTGTTAGATAAGTAGATACCCCCACATACATAGTAAAGGAGTAAACCTGTTCATCCAGAATGAAAGAAGCTCTATACTTACCTCCGCCGAAGTCACCGGCTTCGTAGCTGGCGCCGGGGAACATCTTCATGCTGAAATTGTGAACGGAGTCATCGCCGGGACAAATGAAATTCTCGAAGGTTATGGTTTCCAGACTTTCCATACTTAGTTCGCTGGGGTCAAGGACTGCGCCGGTCGAAATGGATATAATCTGCTGAGTTTCTCTGTCAACATTTATTGTGGTGCTACAAGTGTTACCTTCACCATATTGGTAGACCATGACGGAATCCATTGAATCAGTTTGCGACGGTGTTCCAAGGCGTTCTTCAATCAGCGACAGGGAATCCCCTATCTGAAGACCGCCGGGATAGTAATGGATAAGCTCGTCCGGTAATTCAGAATATGAACCCACTCCTATGATAGCGGAACCTAGTTCGTTAATAATATCTGCAAAGGTATGGAAGCCTTCCAGAGGATTGATAATGTGACTGGAAAATATCTGTTTGTCATCAAGGAGGTATTTGACTTGTATGTATTCTGCCTCACCGAATAAATAATCGTCGTTGATTCTCTCCCATTCATACTGGTCATTCATTTGAACCGGATAGTATTCAAAGCCTAAATCGTCAAGCTCGCTTATTGTGAGTGGCAAATCATATACCACGCCATCAATCTGCACCTTCCCGCTATACCACTCCGCATCGATAATCTCCTGAGAAGGTTCATCAGCCTTGCCGGGCTTGTTCTTCTTGTCAGACTCGTCCTCTTTTTCCTGCTGTTCCATAATCTCCGCCAGTTCTTTTTCGGACATATTGGCCAGCTCTTCTGCAGTGTAGGTCTCTTCGCTCTTACCGCATGCGCCCAGAGCCAGAACCAGACATAAACTTACAACAATTGCTTTTAATTTTTTCATTGGTTTTCTCCTCCATAGAATATTTTGCAGAATTATATCACGGGGGGGGATTTTGTAAAGTAGTTAGTAAAAAGATGGGAAGAATATACTATTATAGAATAAGTTCATACGGCTTCCTGACGAAAAAAGTAGTTGAAAGCCGGTGCTCTGGGTGGTATAATACACGTGTACTTTAAGTTCGAAAACAATTGGTTTTCACGGTCATACGACCATCTATTTTTTTCGTGCCGATTCCGGCGATAACTTCTAATCTCAAAATTTAATATTTTTCAAGGAGGAGTATTATGCCCAAAGTCACTAGTAGATTGCAGAAAAGTCACCGTGATATTCAGGGAAAGGAGATTTTTCATAATCCCACATTATGTGCGCAGTTTCTGCGAAAGAATGTAAATCATCCGCTGATTAAGAGGGTGCAGCCGGAAGATATTGAGGACTATACAGAGCGTTTTATCCCATATTTTGGGACAGAATTTGAAGGGGATACCATTAAACGTATTTGTATAAAGGATGATAATGAGGAATATGTGTTTTATCTGATTTCACTAATTGAACATAAGAGCAGAGTGGATTATAATGTACCTATACAGTTACTGAAATATATGGTCTGCATATGGATTGAATATGAGAAGCAATTCGGGAAAAATTATAAAAAGAAGGTAAAAAACAAGTCCTTTCGTTATCCCCCCATATTGCCCATTGTATATTATGAGGGGAGTGCAACGTGGACCGCTGGTCGCCATTTGAAGGATCGCATCCAGTTTTCGGAAGTTTTTGCAGAGTACATTCCGGATTTTACTTATGAATTGGTGGATATTCATGAAATTAGCAATAAGGAGCTTTTGGAGCGGAAGGATATTATGTCTCTGATTATGCTTCTGAATAAGATTCAGACCTCTGAAGAGCTATCTCAGGTGAGGGAGCTTCCCATAGAAAATCTGGAGGATTTACTTAAGGAAGCACCGGAGCAACTTGTGGATCTTTTGGTTTCTGTAGTAAGGACACTGTGTAAACGTATCAATGCCACAGAGGAGGAGACAGAAAACTGTGTGGCTATAGTGAGGACAGGGAATATGGGATATTTGTTTGAAAATATGGAACCGATGGATATTCAGGCAGAGCGAAGGAAGACGGCACAAGCAGAGGAGCGGCTACAGCAGGTAGAAAATAATTACAAGGAAGAATTAAAGGAGAAGGATGCCCGGATTCAGGAGCTGGAGCTGTTATTAGAGAAATATAAGAAGGACGAATAGGAAAATGCCATACAAGCTTTAAGACGAGCCTGTATGGCATTTTTATTGGTATGCGGTTATTAATCTAACTGAATGGAGCGGGGGGATTTTGTAAAGTAGTTAGTAAAAAGATGGGAAGAATATACTAAAAATAGGGGCTGTTGCGGCGGTTGCAACCGTCAGTTGACAAATTGAAAAGCCTGCTTGGTAGTCTGCAACTGTCAAAATTTGTAAGATTTGTCTATCGCAAGAAGCGAAAAAATGATATGCTATCCAAATAGAAAGGTGAGAGAGTAAAAATGATTTTAGCAGACAAGATTATTGAATTAAGAAAAAAGAATGGATGGTCTCAGGAAGAGCTGGCAGAGAAGGTACATGTGTCAAGACAGTCCGTATCTAAATGGGAAGGCGCACAGTCCGTACCGGATTTGGAGAAGATTATCTTACTGAGTCAGATTTTCGGCGTGAGTACCGACTACTTATTAAAGGATGAAATGGAAGAGCAGGATTATGTTCCTTCTACAGATGTGGAGGTGGCAGAGAATGTTCGTAGAGTTTCCATGGAGGAGGCAGCAGCCTTTTTAAAGGTAAAAGAGAAAACAACCAATATGGTAGCTTTAGGTGTTTCTCTTTGTATCTTATCTCCGGCATTGCTCTTGGTGTTAGGTGCAGGTGTGGAAAGCGGAGTCTTTTCCATTACAGAAGGAATTGCGACAGGTATTGGTCTTGTGGTTCTTCTTTTGATGGTAATCATTGCAGTGGCAATGTTCGTATATGTTGGTATGCAGACCGGTATTTACGAATATTTAGAAAAGGTAGAGATTGAAACCGAATACGGTGTGTCCGGTATGGTGAAAGAACGTAAAAAGAGCTTGGAACAGAAGTATATGCGTAATAATATTTTTGGTGTTTGCCTTTGTATTTTCGCTGCAATCCCGGTAATTGCAACATGTTTTTTGGGAGAAAATGATTTTCTTGCAGGTGTGGCCATCTGTACAACTCTGGTATTGGTTGCACTCGGTGTATTCTTATTTATTACTGTAGGGATTCCTTGGGAAAGCTATCAGAAGCTTCTTCAGGAAGGTGATTACACAGTAGAGAAGAAGAAAAACCGCAAAGAATGGGGCGGTCTCATCAGTGCATATTGGTTAATTGCTGTTGCGATTTTTCTCGGTGTGGCCATGACCAGTAACAACTGGGCATTTGCGGGCGTATTCTGGACGGTAGCAGGTATTCTTTTTGCAGTATTGATGTGTATTGCAAGCACAATTGGGCAGGTTACAAAGAAAAACTAAAGATTGTAAATCCTTTGGCCGATATTATTGGTACAAGCGCCAAAGGCCAAGGCGCACGATAGTGTAACCACGGACGGTATTTTTCAAAAAGCAGGAAAATACCGTCTTTTTATTTGAACTCATTCAGAACCGAGCGATTGTAATTTGATTTTGAACGTTAAGCCGGCTTATAAGGGCAAAATCAAATTAACAATCATTTGGTAAGAACCAAATCATGAGCAAAAGGAAAGCTGCATAGCAGCGGTTTTGCGAATGCGGTTCTGAAGTTTTTTACGAAAGGAGAAGCGTAAGTAAATTGCATATTGTTTCCGGTAATCTAGGAATGGAATCCGCCAGAAGATATGAGTCTTCAAGTTATTATAGGGTATCCTTGGGACAAAAGGAGTTGAAAGAGGATCAAACAGAGACAGAGGCATCTCAGCAGGAGGCCTCAAAGAATGAAATTATCAATTTGCAGGAGCGGGTGGAAAGTATGCGCACCGGTGGAAGTCGGATTCGGGAGAAGAGCGAGAAGGAATTGGAAGACTTCCGATGCAAAATGATAAAATATATTTATCGGTTGTTGTTTGGCAAGGAAAAGGCTGATGAGCTGGGAGCGGAATATCCCTCACTGCAGGAGCTTCCCATGAGCAATATCCACGCCAATGCCAATGAATATACACTTGTTCCCGTGGAGAAGGTGATTTATTCTTCGGAATATTATGAGTATGAGTCAGAGACTACTTCCTTCTCTACCAGCGGAAGTGTGAAAACTGCAGATGGCAGAGAGATATCCATTAATGTGGATGTAACCATGAGCCGTAGCTTTACAGAGTATGTGAAGGAAGAGTTGAAGATTCAGTCCTTTCAAAAGGTATATGATCCGTTGGTAATTAATTTTAGTGGAAATACAGCAAAGCTGACCGACCAGAAATTTTATTTTGATATCGATATGGATGGAACAAAGGACAATATTGCTCGTCTGGGTAATGGTAGTGGGTATCTGGCACTAGATCATAATAATGATGGTATTATCAATGATGGCAGCGAGCTGTTTGGACCGAAAAGCGGTGATGGCTTCGGGGAGCTGGCAGAGTATGATGAGGATGGAAACGGCTGGATTGATGAGGGTGACTTAATTTGGAGCAGGTTAAAGATATGGTGTCAGAATGAGGATGGCACCGGCACACTTTACCGTTTATCCGATAAAAATGTGGGTGCCATTTGTTTACAGAATACGAAAACACAGTTTTCATTAAAGGATGTTAAAAATTGTGAGCAGGGATATATCCGTTCCTCCGGCGTGTTCCTATTTGAAACAGGAGAGGCCGGAACAGTGCAACATCTGGATTTGGTGCAGTAAGTTAATAACCTTCTTTGCGGCGGAGTAAACGTAATTCACGGCGTTTTTCCGCCGCTTGCCATTCCATCTCTTCTGCGGGAGACGTAAGCACTAACGCAGGAACCGGGGCGGGTCTGCCATCATCTCCCATGCATACCATGCAGAAGTACGCACGGTTAATGGGGAATCGGGAGCCGTCCGGATTCTCTTTATAGGTGTCTACACGTACTTCGCAGGAGGTACGTCCTACATAGGTAAGATGTCCAATTATGACGATGATGTCATTAAGATATGCCCCCTCTTTAAAGTGCAAATTGTCAATGGCAACGGTGGTAACCTCCCTTCCGCAGTGGCGACGTCCCGTAGCGCCGGCTACTTCGTCAATCCAGGAAAGAAGCTGGCCTCCGAAGAGCCTTCCGAAGCCGTTTAAGTCTGTATTACGAACCACACGGATCTGTTCCGTGCGAGAGTCTGCAATTGTCTTTTTTCCCATACTGATCATACCCCTTTTTATATCATTATACCCTAATGGTAGCACTTTAATCTTGTGTAATCAAGCCGGATTCGGTATACTTAAATTAGTTATATCTAGGTCAAAAGCACTATAATTTGGAGGTCTCTTATGGAAAAACGTAAATTGGAAAAATTAGGTATTGAAACATCTTTATTGGGATATGGATGTATGCGATTTCCGGTAAATGCAGAGGGTAAAATTGATGAAGCAGAAGCGGAGAAGCTTTTAAAGAAAGCAATTGCAGAAGGGGTAAATTATATTGATACTGCTTACCCATATCACGGCGGTGACAGTGAAACCTTCGTTGGTAAGGTACTTAAGCAGTATGATAGAAGCTCATTCTATTTGGCAACAAAATTACCGGTATGGGATGTGAAGGTATTAGAGGATGTTGATCGTATCTTTAATCACCAGCTGGAGAAGCTGCAGACAGACTATATTGACTTCTATTTGATGCACGCAATGAATAAGGAACGCTGGGATGCCATGCTGGCACTGGGCGTAGTGGAGAGATTAGAGAAGCTGAAGGCAGAAGGTAAGATTAAATATCTGGGATTCTCCTTCCATGACAGCTACGAGACCTTTGAAGAGATGCTGAACTACCGTGACTGGGATTTCTGTCAGATTCAGTTAAATTACATGGATACGGAAGAGCAGGCCGGCATGAAAGGCTATGAGCTTACTGTGCAAAAGCAGGTGCCTCTGGTGATTATGGAGCCGGTAAAGGGCGGTTCTCTGGCAAACTTTGCACCGGATATTGCAGACAGATTCCATGCATTAAAGCCGGATGCAAGTATCGCATCCTTTGCCCTTCGTTTCGTAGGCTCTCTGCCGAATGTTAAGGTAGTTCTCAGCGGTATGTCCACTATGGCGCAGGTGGAGGACAATTTAAAGACCTTTAGCAATTTTGAAACTTTAAGTGATGCGGAGCAGGCAGAGATTAAAGATATTGTGAAGACCTTGAGAGGTCGTGTGCAGAATGGATGTACCGGTTGCAACTATTGTATGCCTTGTCCGGCAGGAGTAAATATTCCTCGTAATTTCCGTGTATGGAATATTTACCATATGTATCAGAATTACAATATGGTAAGGGGTGCGTGGGAGCATGAGTTGGGTGATGCAGCTCAGGCAAAGAATTGTATCAAATGCGGTAAATGCGAGAAGGCTTGTCCTCAGAAGATTTCTATTCGTGAAGACCTACAAAGAGTACAGGCAGATTTAGATAAAAAGGAGATGGTTCTCTAGGTATGGAAAAGGCCTATAAGCTGGATTTTAATAGTGAAAAGGTGGGGAGCCTCTATGTGAATTGCTGTGGGTGTTCCCAGACGGAAGGGCTGCATAGCTTTGGTCCAGGGTCCAAGCCCCATTATCTGATTCATTATGTGCTTAGCGGAAAGGGGATTTTCCGTTTTCATGACAAGGAGTACAAGCTGGAGGCCGGATACGGTTTTTTGATTCAACCCAATGAACTGGCCTTTTACCAGGCTGATGCGAAGGAACCCTGGAGTTATCTCTGGGTGGGGTTTGCAGGAAGCCGTGCAGGGGAATTTCTGCAGACTATGGGACTTTCCGGCAGTCATCCTATTTTCTCCTGTGACCGTTCCGAGGAGCTCTATGCTATTGTTCGGGATATGATGGAGCACAATACCATCGGTGTGGCCAATGACCTTCGCAGAAACGGGCAGCTTGGGGTATTTCTTTCTGTGATTGCGGAGAGTGCCGGAGTGGTGGAGAAGACGGAGGAGGATAAGGGCAATCAGTATGTGAAAAAAGCCATTTCTTTTATTCAGAGTAATTATTGTAACCCCATTAAAGTGACGGATGTGGCAGACTACGTGTGTATCAACCGGAGCTATCTGTATACCCTGTTTGAGAATTATTTAGGTATGTCGCCTCAGAAGTTCCTGACCACATTTAGACTGACCAAGGCAAGGGAGCTTTTGGAGTCCACGGACTATTCAATTGAAAGCATTGCGTTCTCCTGCGGCTACAATGATGCGCTGGTATTCGGGAAAGCATTTAGCCAGATGATGGGCAAGTCGCCGTCTGTGTATCGTAAGCAGTCTCATCAGGAGGTAAACAGGAAGCAATTGGCGGAGGTGGAGACCTTAATCGCACAGCTGATTGATGGCGCGCAACTTTAGCGTTGCGCAAACACTAAAATATAACATTTTCACTGATGTAAATAACAAATGAATGTGGAAATCGGTTCCCCGGTTTTTTATAGTGTAATTAACAAGTTCAGTCATGATTTGTTCGAGAGCGAAAATCTTGCTGGCAAGATTTTGTGAACGGACAAAGGCATGAACGCAGTGGTAATGAAAAGAACTTCTTTTTATGGAGGATGATGAAATGAAAGCAGCAGTATTAAAGAAATTTATTGAAGTATTCGGAGACGACAAAAACGCAAATGTATATTTTGCACCGGGACGTGTGAACTTAATCGGTGAGCACACTGACTACAATGGTGGCCATGTTTTCCCATGCGCGCTTACCATTGGTACATACGGTGTGGCAAGAAAGAGAGACGATAATAAGCTTCGTTTCTACTCTATGAACTTTGAGAATCTTGGTGTAATTGAGTCTTCCTTAGACGATTTAAAGCCTTATCCGGAAGCTGATTGGACCAATTATCCAAAGGGAGTTATCTGGGCGTTTGGCGAAAAGGGCATGACTGTTCCTTGTGGTATGGATATCTTATTAAACGGTAATATTCCTAACGGTTCAGGACTTTCTTCTTCTGCATCTGTAGAAGTTTTAACCGGTTTCATTTTAAAAGATTTATTTGGATTTGACGTAACCAATCAGGATCTGGCGTTAATAGGTCAGTTCTCTGAGAACAAATACAACAAAGTAAACTGTGGAATCATGGATCAGTTTGCAATCGCTATGGGTAAGGAGAATCACGCTATTTTCCTTGACACTGCAGATTTATCTTACGAGTATGCACCAATTAAGTTAGAAGGCGCAAAGATTGTCATTGCTTGCAGTAACAAGAAGCGTGGTCTTGGTGATTCTAAGTACAACGAGAGACGTTTTGAGTGCGAAACCGCTCTTAGAGAGATCCAGCAGGTTACTAAAGTAAATACCTTAGGCGACTTAAATGAGAAGAGCTTTGAACAGTTCAAGAGCATTATCAAGAGTGATGTGCGTGTGAAGCGTGCAAAGCATGCCGTATATGAGAACCAGCGAACCATCAAGGCGGTAGAAGCATTAAAGGCTAATGATATCGCACTTTTTGGTGAATTAATGAACGCATCTCATGTATCTCTTCGTGACGATTACGAAGTAACCGGTATCGAGCTGGATACCTTGGTAGAAGAGGCTTGGAAGGTAGAGGGTGTAATCGGTTCCCGTATGACCGGTGCAGGCTTCGGTGGATGTACCGTAAGTATCGTAAAGGATGAAGCAATCGACACCTTTATTGAGCAGGTTGGCAAGGCTTATGAAGCGAAAATCGGCTACGCTGCAGATTTCTATGTAGTGGAGATCGGTGACGGCCCTAAGAAATTATAATAAGAGATTATAAGAAAGTGGGATGGACAAATGATTTGTAGTCTGATTCGTAAGCTGGTAGCCTATGGCGTCAAGACTGGCCTTGTGGAAAAAGAAGATATTATTTTTACAACCAATAAATTATTGGAGCTGTTCGGCCTGGAGGAGCTTTGTGAAGGTGAAGAGCCTACAGGTGAGGAAGCACTGGAAGAAATCTTAAAGGGGATGCTGGATTATGCGGTAGAAGCCGGAATTATTGAAGACAGCATTACCTACAGAGATTTGTTTGATACCAAGATTATGAGTATGCTGATGCCTCGTCCCAGTGAGGTAATTAAAAAGTTCCGTCAGATTTACGCTGAGCAGGGACCGGAAGCTGCAACAGATTATTACTATGACCTTAGCAGGAATTCTGATTATATCAGGAGATACCGGGTATGTAAGGATATGAAATGGGTGGCTCCTACCGCCTACGGCGATTTGGATATCACTATCAATTTATCCAAGCCGGAGAAGGATCCGAAGGCTATCGCAGCAGCGAAGAATGCGAAGCAGTCCGGATATCCTAAGTGTCTTCTTTGCATGGAGAACGAGGGGTATGCAGGCCGCGTAAATCATCCGGCAAGACAGAATCACCGTATTATTCCGGTGGTAATTAATGATAGCGAGTGGGGATTTCAGTATTCTCCCTATGTATACTACAATGAGCACTGTATCGTGTTTAACAGTAAGCACGTACCGATGAAGATTGAAAAGGCTACTTTCCAGAAGCTTTTTGATTTTGTAAAGCAGTTCCCTCACTACTTCGTGGGTTCCAATGCAGATCTTCCGATTGTGGGCGGTTCCATTTTAAGCCACGACCATTTCCAGGGCGGACACTATGAGTTTGCTATGGCGAAGGCACCTGTGGTTGAGAACTTCACCGTAGAAGGATTCGAGGATGTGGCAGCAGGCATCGTGAACTGGCCAATGTCCGTTATTCGTTTAAGTGGCAAGGACACTGCACGTATTATCGAACTTGCAGATAAGATTTTACTTTCTTGGAGAGGATATACTGACGAGGCAGCATTTGTATATGCAGAAACCGATGGCGAGCCTCACAATACCATTACTCCAATCGCAAGAAAGCGTGGGGAGAACTTTGAGCTGGATTTAGTTCTTCGTAACAATATCACCACAGAGGAGCATCCTCTTGGTGTATATCATCCACATGCAAAGCTTCATCACATCAAGAAGGAGAACATCGGACTTATCGAGGTAATGGGTCTTGCAGTTCTTCCTGCAAGATTAAAGGATGAGATGGCAAGCCTTAAGGAAGCAATCCTAGCAGGCAAGGATCTCCGCGCGGACGAGGTGCTGGAGAAGCATGCAGATTGGGTTGACGAATTTGCTCCTAAGTATGAGAAGATTGATGCATCCAACATCGACAAGATTGTAGAGGATGAAATCGGACTTGTATTCATGGAAGTACTTGAAGACGCAGGTGTGTATAAGAATACGGAGGAAGGTCGCGAAGGCTTCAGAAGGTTTATTAAACAATTGTAATATGGAAAAGTTGAAAGCTGTGTGATACTATTAATTTGTTGTCACACAGCTTTCATTTTTGGAGGCGTACTATGTTTTGGTGGATTGTGGCAACGATATGTGCCTTTTTTGTAAAAGGATTATGTGGCTTTGCGAATACTCTGGTGTTTACAACTGTGCTGAGCTTTGGAAACAATAACGTGAATATATCTCCTGTAGAGCTTCTTTTAGGTTATCCTACGAATATGATACTCGTCTGGAAAGAACAGAAATCTGTTAAGTGGAGAGTGTGCCTACCATTAGCAGTACTGGTGATCATGGGAAGCATCCCCGGTGTACTTTTCTTGAAAAATGCGGATACGGGCATGGTGAAGCTATTGTTTGGCGTAGTGATTATCTTTATTGGGTTAGAGATGCTACTTAGGGAGTTTCGGACTAAGAAGGTTAAACAGTCAAAAGTTTTATTGAGCATTATTGGTGTTTTGTCAGGTCTTCTGTGCGGGTTATACGGCGTGGGTGCTTTGCTTGGAGCGTATGTGAGCCGGGTTACGGATGACAGTAGCGCCTTTAAAGCGAATATCTGCGTAGTGTTTCTGGTAGAGAATACTTTTCGTATCATTCTGTATACACTGTGGGGAATCATTACACCGAGCGTGCTGAGGCAGGCGGTGCTTCTTGTTCCTGCGATGCTGATAGGGTTGATGCTGGGAATGGTCAGTGGCAAGGTGCTGGATGAAGGAATCGTGAAGAAGATTGTTATTGTGATGTTGGTGGTGTCCGGCGCGGCATTGGTAATGAATGGATTGTAGGAATCCCCGACTGAAGCAAGAAAAAACGAGATTAAGTCGGAGACATAAATCGTTGGACATAAATATGGAGGAAGCTAGTATGGAGATGAATATAGAATTGGTCAAGAAGGCAGAGGCGTTTTTAAAGGAGACCTTTGATAAGGGCACCTTTCTAAACGAGCATCCGGCAGATAAGGAATATCGCCTGCAGCATTCCTACCGAGTGGCAAATATTGGAAAGATGATTGCAGAAAAAGAAGGTTTCGATGTAACGGAAACGGTCATCGCCTGCTTGCTTCATGATATTTCCTATTGTGAAACATTTAATGACTTTGAAAAGGATTGGAAGAATCACGGAAGACGTGCGGCGCAAATTGTGCGTCCTTTCTTAGAGAGCCTGGGATTTGCGTCTGACCGTATTAATGATATCTGCTATGGTATCGCTATTCATGTAGATGATAAAGCTGATTTTGAATGGGAAAGAACGCCTTTTGCAGAAACTGTGGGCGATGCGGACAACATCGACCGTTTTGATGCGTATAGAATTTATGAGACCCTGCAATATGAGAAGTTTAGCGAGAAGCCCTTTGCAGAAAAACAGGAAAAGGTAAATGCTACACTCCGTAGATTACATGAATTAAAGGGAATGAAGCTGGGAACTAGGACGGCAACGGCATTGTGGCAGGAGAGAATCGTATATTATATAAGTTTTTATGAGAAGTTGCAGGCGCAGCTGGAGAAGAGCACGAGTATTGGGTAGGCTGGTGTCGGATGTAGTGTTTGTGGAGGTTTATGCTAATGGATGCTAAGTTACTTGGGAAATGTGGTTTCTATTGCGGAGCATGTCCTACCTATGTGAAAGGAAATTGCAAAGGTTGCATGGATGAACATGTAGAAGGCGATTGTATTTCAAGAGATTGTGTTATAAAGAATAAAATAGAGTTTTGTGGACGATGTGACAAGTTTCCTTGTGATGAGATTCTGACCAAGCCTCATTCCACAGTGTTGGACAAAGAATGGCTTTTGTGGAAGAAAAGGTCAAATACGAATCGATAAGAGACGAAATGCGAGAAGGAGAGTCATATGAATAATCCGGAGATGATTATTCATGATTGGCGGGAAATGATTGAGACATTGAAGGGAATAAGGTAAGTTGCGAAAGAGAAAAGTAGTGACGTTATGCGGTTCCTTGCGTTTCTGGGATAAGATACAGGAGATGTCAGAGCGTCTGGAACTGGAGAATGGATATGTGGTATTGGGAATTGTACCTCATGTTTTGGATAGAGATTTGACAGAGTCGGAGAAAGAGCGCCTTGGTGAGCTGCATAGGGCAAAAATCGATTTGTCCGATGCTATTTATGTAGTGAATGTGGATGGCTATATTGGCGAAAGTGTAAGAAGCGAGATCGCGTATGCGATAGAGATGGGGAAAGAAGTACTTTACTTGGAGAGTGGGCAGTGAGATAGAGAACTATGGAAATAATTACTAAGGAAATCAATGATGAGCATATTTTGAAGCTCTTTTCGGAACACGATGATTATATGATTACCTTTTTAGGGGAAGATAAGGTGTATTACACCAGATATGGCCAGCATGAACACCTGGAAAGAGTATGGGGTGCGTATGTGGATGGTTCTCTAATTGGCTGCGTGGCATACAGAGAAAAGGAAGCGGGCGTCGGGGAAGTGAAACGCTTGTTTCTAAAAAAGGAATATAGGGGCAAGGGGATATCCAAGGCACTGATTGCTACTGTGGAAAATTATGCCAGAGTGCAGGGATGTCATACGCTGTTTTTGGACACAAGGATTACGTTGGAACCGGCGGTTACGATATACCTTGCCGCTGGCTTTGAGATTGTTTTCCGCCAAGGGCTATACATTCAGATGGAGAAGAAGTTATGATAAAAATTCTATCAAACATAGATAGCTACATGACCTTTGTACATGAAGTAAATAGCGACCCTCAATTTAGTGAACCTATGCTGAGCAATGAAAAGCAATTACAGCGTAATTTGTTAGATGCGGTGAAGAACCCTGCAAATAAAGTGCTGGGTGTATTTATTGATGATATCATAGTGGGGCTATTTGTGTTCTTGATACTTGAGGAGGAATCTTATATAGAGATGCTTGTCGGTTTATCTAAGAATGAAGAAGCGTATGCGGAAATTATGCAATACTTAAAGAGGAATTATAGAGGGTATGGTGCAGATTTTGTTTATAATCCCCAAAATCATCTCCTTCAAAAGAATCTTTCAAATGCCAATGCTTCGTTTGAAATAGAGCAACAAAAAATGATTTTGGTAAATGATATAGAATATAAGCATACGAAAGAAGTCATTTTGTACCATCCTCGGTATAAAGAACAATACATAGCCATGCATAACAAAGAGGTATATTGGACGGCTGAGAAGGTGATAGATGCTCAGGATAGATTTCGAATTATTCTGGCTATAGAGAATGACGAGGTAGTTGGTTATATTGATATTACTTACCAATACGATGAAAACGAACCGTATGACATATTTGTGAAGGAAGAGCATCGTGGAAGTGGGTACGAAGAAGCAATGCTTGTGAAAGCCATAGAGCTGAATAAGCCGAGGGGCATGATGCTTTTGATTGATGTTGATAGGTTTTCAGAGATTACGATGTATGAATCACTGGGATTTGTGAAAGCTGAGAAGGAAAATAGTATTACAGCACACGTTGTGCTGTAAGGGAGGTGTAAACGGTATGCGTATAAAAATGATTGTTACTGACCTTGATGGCACATTTTTATATAGTGATGAGACATTACCGCAAGAGAGTATTGATATAATCAACCGATGCAGAGAGAAAGGCGTTTTGTTTGTTGTAGCCACATCTCGGTCTATCGCATCTGCAAAAGATATTACTGATGTACTGAAGCCGGATGCAATTATTACTTCTGGTGGGGCAAAAGCAATATGTGGTGACAAGGTAATTTATGATGCAGTATTTTCTGTAGAAGATTCAGAGGCTATCATAAAGAAATGTATCAGTGATAGGAAAATAGAGTATATCCGCGTTACAGGGGCGCAGTATGATTTGACAAATAATCCAGCGGTTGGATCTAGTGAAATGGAGTATGGCCACTATAAAAAAACAGATTTTCAAGTTATTCCCAAACAGAGGATTAGTAAAATAACAATATGTTCTTCCAATATTGAACATATAAACGAGATGTTTGAAGAGGATGAGCAGTGTTGTGTAATTGCATCGTATTCTGGGGAGAATTTTCATAAGTTATCTCATTCGAAAGCAACAAAGGAAGATGCATTAGCGGAAGTGGCAAAGTACTTTGGAGTAAGATTTAAAGATATATTGTCCTTTGGGGATGACACTTCAGATGTGAACATGTTGCGCCTCAGCGAAATAGGTGTGGCAGTTGATAATGCAAAGCAGCATGTTAAGGATGTTGCGGATTGCATTTGTGACTCCAACGACAAGCGGGGAGTTATAAATTATCTGGTAGATAATTTTGAGTATCTTTTTGATGAGGTTGTTTCCTAAGATACTAATCTAAAGTGTTATCTTAGAATTAGATGCGCTAAAAGTATCTACATGATATGATTATGCTATAAGATACCAATTTTTGCTCAAACGAGTATCCCATAGATGGATTTTTACGGATGGGATACTATTATCAGGAAAAAGGGTTTACATAACAACTAATAGAGTATCTGAGGGATAAGACACACTGCTTAGATACTCTATGCTAGTGGATTTTATGAAAGTAGTAGTTTAAGTCGGCAGTAAGCGAAGTTTCTGGATGTTGTGATATACATGAGGGAGAATTTGAGATTATGCGGACTAAGAAGTTGAGGTAAATATGGTTTTAGCAGTAGTAAGTGACATTCATGCAAATTTCAAGGCATTTGAGGCCTTTTTAGAATATGTTAAGGAGCATCCGGTGGACGGTATTATCGGGCTGGGAGACTATATTACGGATAGTCCTTATCCGCAGAGGACCATGGGGATGTTGTATCAGATGATGGAGGATTATCCTTGTTATATTCTCAGGGGCAATCGGGAGGAATATATGCTTTCTAACAGAGAGAAGGATCAGGGGTGGAAGCCTTATACTTCGGATGGAGCGTTATTCTACACCTATGAGAATCTGACGGAGAAGGATTTGGACTTCTTCGAGAGTTTATCGAATACGATGGAGCTGGCACTGCCGGGAGTACCGCCCTTGACACTTGTCCACGGAGCACCGAACGAAAGTCGAGGGAATTTCCATTTAAATCCGGAGCGTAGGGATCCGGTATTGGAGGAGATTTCTACGGATTATTTGATTGGTGGACATAGTCATCACCAGCAGATTTACGATAATGGCAAGAAAATGTATGTGAATGTGGGAGCGCTGGGAATGCCCATCGACCGCAAAGGACGTCATGCAGAATTTGCCTACCTGTATGGGGATGAAAAGGGCTGGAGAGCTGAGCTGAAATCCATTCCTTATGATGTGGAGGCGCAGATCAAAGCATTTGAGGAAAGTGGCCTTGATGAGATATCGTTGGTACTTAGTAAGGGTATCAAGAAATCGCTTTTGACGGGAAAGAATTATTTTATTGATGCGGTAAATATGGCCTTTGAAATCAGCGGTGGAGCTCCTATTGCGGAGCTGGACCGCAGCATTTGGGAAGAAATCGAAAGGAAGCTGGAGCTGTAAATGAAGTTTTTACTGGCAGCATTAAATACGAAATATATACATTCCAATCCCGCAATCTATAGCTTGCGGGCTTATGTGTCTGCGGAGAAACGAGGGCATGTAGAACTGGCGGAGTATACCATCAACAATTCGGTCAGTGAGATTCTGGCGGATATCTATACCCGGAAGCCGGATGTCATCGGATTCTCCTGTTATATCTGGAACATTACCATGATTCTGGAGCTGGTGCGGGAGCTGCCCAAGCTTTTACCGCAGACTCCTATCTGGTTGGGAGGTCCGGAGGTAACATACCGGGGAAATGAGCTTTTTGCAGACTATCCGGGATTGACCGGTATCATGGTGGGAGAAGGGGAAGAAACCTTTTCTGACCTTTTGGATTATTATTTAGATGGTGGCGAGAGTCTTGAGCAAATCCCCGGGCTTTGTCTGCCCGATGGCTTCACATCGCCAAGAGAGTTGACGGATATTAGTAGTCTGCCGTTTTTATATGATGATTTGCAGGCCTTTGAGAATAAAATTATCTATTATGAGTCCAGTAGAGGATGTCCTTTCCGATGTAGCTATTGTCTTTCATCCATTGATAAGAAGGTGCGACTCAGAGATATTGAGATTGTGAAGAAAGAGCTACAGTTCTTTTTGGATAACAAGGTGAAGCAGGTCAAGTTTGTAGATAGAACCTTTAATTGTAATCATGACCATGCAATCTCTATTTGGAAATACATTCTGGAACATGACAATGGTGTCACCAACTTCCATTTCGAGGTGTCGGCGGATATTTTGAATGAAGAAGAGCTGGAACTTCTTGCCGGAATGCGTCCGGGACTGGCACAGCTGGAAATCGGCGTGCAATCCACTAATCCGGAGACCATAGGTGCGATTAATCGTACTATGAATGTGGAGAAATTGGAGCGGATTGTAGCACGAATTAATGCGGGGAAGAATGTTCATCAGCATTTGGATTTGATAGCAGGGCTGCCTTACGAGGATTATGACACTTTTGTCAAGTCCTTTAATCGGGTGTATGCAATGGAGCCGGAGCAATTGCAGCTGGGTTTTTTAAAGCTTCTGCGAGGCTCGAAGATGTGGGACAGGGCCGGAGAGTTTGGAATCTGCTGCATGGACAAGCCACCTTATGAGGTTTTATACACCAAATGGCTTTCCTATGAAGATGTACTCCGTTTAAAGCGAATTGAAGAGATGGTGGAAATGTATTACAACAGCAATCAGTTTGTACATACGATCCATTTTTTGGAGAAAACTTTTATACATCCATTCGCTATGTATGAAGCTTTAGCAGAATTTTATGAAAAGAATGGCTACTTTATTCATAGTCCTGCCAGAGGATATCGGTATCATGTGCTTCTGCATTTTGCTGTGGAGCATGATGGAGAACATGAAGCGGTTTATAAGGAGCTTCTGACCTACGATATGTATCTGCGGGAGAATCTGAAGAGTCGCCC
Organism: Lachnospiraceae bacterium; assembly: GCA_017467845.1. Lineage (GTDB taxonomy): Bacteria > Bacillota > Clostridia > Lachnospirales > Lachnospiraceae > Acetatifactor. Next base: position 23,277 of record JAFUKH010000010.1, read on the forward strand.
GGACTTTGCAACGGACCTTGGATGTTTCAAAGACCAAAGTCGCACTTTCTACGAGAAGGAAGCGCAGGAGAGGATTCTGTTGCCGGATTATGAAGGTTATGATTCGAAGCAGCTCAGTAAGATGACCCATCTGGAGGCGTTTCACTATCCGGTGTGGGAGGCAATGCAAGGCGAAGGGGCGGAGTATTCTGAAGAGCCGACATTTGTTTTGTTTGATTATAAGCACCGCAATCCGCTGAACGGGGATGCTAGGACAGTGGTAATTGAATAGAGGCTATATATGCTGCACATGGATAAACGTCTGTGTGCAGTTTTATTTATAAGTATTGACTAAAAGATGATACATGTAATAAACTGATATATGTAAGCGGTTCTCGCTTACAATCATTGGGCGTTCGCCCGTTTTTCTCAAAAATACCAACTGAATACGGTCAGATAATACATTGCGCGTATTGCAAAATGTATTACAAAAAGTTATACTTAAGGAGGATAGATTTTTGAAATTTGAATGGGATGAGGAGAAAGCAGCAATTAATTTTAGAAAGCACGGAATTCGGTTTGAGACGGCTATACGAGTTTTTCAAGATGAAAGAAGAATAGAAAGGTATGATTACAAGCATAGTCTAACAGAAGATAGGTATATTACTATTGGAAAAGTTGGTAAGGTTTTGTTTGTAGTGTTTGTGGAACGAGGACGGAATGTACGTATCATTTCGGCAAGATTAGCAACCAGAAAAGAGGAGGCGAAGTATTATGGGAACAGTGTATTATGAACTGGATGGAAAGCGTAAATTGACATGGAAAGAAAAGAAAGAGATTAAGGAAGCCGCAAAGCGTCCCATCGTGTTCGATGAGGATTGTCCGGAGCTTACAGACGAACAGCTGGAGGAATTTCAAAGAGTTGCTCAGGAACGTCGCAAGGCGAGGCAGAAGCAGGTGCTAACCTTACGTGTTTCCGCATCCACAATGAAAAAGGCCAAGGCTCTGGGCAAGGGATATACAGGAATTCTCAGCCGCCTTTTGGAGATGGCGTTGGATGATCCAGAAATGATTAAAAAGTGTTTATAAAGAGAGGAAATACAAATGTACAAAGCAGTCGTTTTTGATATGGATGGAGTAATCTTTGACTCCGAAAAGTTAATCTTGGATATCTGGGTAGAGTTGGGAAAAGAGCATAACATTCCTGACATTGAGGAAACCATGTATAAGTGTCTGGGAGTGAATGCGGCGGAGACCAAGCAGATTTTTCTTAGGGCGTATGGAGAGGATTTTCCTTACGATATGTATGTTAAGGAGGCTTCGCGCAGATTTCACGCCAAGGCGGACGGTGGAGAACTGCCTATGAAGCCGGGAATAGTGGAACTGCTCTCATTTTTGAAGGAAAATGGCTATATCATCGGGCTGGCATCCTCTACCAGAGAAGCGTCCGTTCGCCAGGAACTTACCGATGCAGGAATTATTTGTTACTTTAAAGAGCTTACCTGTGGTGATATGCTGAAAAAGAGCAAACCCGAGCCGGATATTTACCTTATGGCTTGTGAGAAGCTGGGGGTGAAGCCGGAGGAGGCTATTGCCATCGAGGATTCCTATAATGGTATCCGCTCTGCGTATGCGGCAGGGATGACTCCCATTATGGTGCCGGATATTATCGGCCCGGATGAGGAAATGAAGGAAAAGAGTTACAGGATATTTGCCAATCTTTTGGAAGTGAAGGAGTGGCTGAAAGGAACGTTATGAAGAAGCGAACCTTAGAGATTTTAGCTGCGCTGGACGCAGAGTACGGAACAGAATATAAGTGTTATCTGAATCATGAAAATGCGTGGCAGCTTTTAATCGCCACCATGCTCAGTGCCCAGTGTACCGATGCAAGAGTGAATATTGTAACGGAGGACTTGTTCAAGAAATACACCAGTATTCAGGCTTTTGCGGAGGCTGATCTGAAGGAACTGGAGCAGGATATCAAGCCCACCGGATTCTATCATAATAAGGCGAAAAACATTATCTCCTGTTGCAAGGATTTACACAACATCTACCATGATGAAGTTCCAAGCACGATAGAGGAACTAACCGGGCTTGCGGGAGTGGGACGTAAGACTGCAAACGTCATTCGAGGCAATATTTTCCACGAGCCCAGTGTGGTGGTAGATACCCATGTAAAGCGTATCTCTAAAAAGCTGGGACTTACCAAGGAAGATGATCCGGTGAAGATTGAGTTTGAATTGATGAAGGAGCTGCCTAAGGATCATTGGATATTATACAATATCCATATCATTCGTCTGGGAAGAACCATCTGCAAGGCACCTACCCCCAAATGTGAGGAGTGCTTCCTGCAGCATCTGTGTCCGGAATATACCAGACTTCAGAAATCGGCAGCTAAGAAAGCGAAAAAGAAATGATAACATCTTATGTTTGTGTGGATTTGGAGACCACAGGTCTGAATCCAAAATATGAGAAAATAATAGAAATCGGTGCAATTAAGGTGGTGGAAGGTCAGGTTACAGAGACCTTTTCTTCCTTTGTGAATCCCGGTAGGAAGCTGGAGCCACGGATTACAGAACTGACCGGAATCTGCCAGGAGCAGGTGGACACAGCACCTTACATTGAGGAGATTTTACCGGATTTTTTAGAATTCTGCGGTGACTATGCACTGTTGGGGCACCGAATTCTGTTTGATTACTCTTTCTTGAAGAAAGCAGCGGTAAACCAGAAGCTGGGTTTTGAGCGCAAAGGAATAGACACTCTGCGGATTGCCAGAAGATTTCTGCCGGAGCTGGAGCACCGTACACTGCCTTTTTTGTGTGAGTTTTACGGAATTCCCCATAAAGCGCATCGAGCACTGAATGATGCGGAAGCCACCGGCAAACTCTATCATATTTTGTTGGAGAAGTATTATATAGAAGGAGAAGGGTGTTTCACACCGGAACCTTTGAATTATCAGGTAAAAAAAGAGACTCCCATCACGAAGTCTCAAAAAGAACGGTTATTAAGAATCTTAGACCAGCATAAACTGACTATAGATGTGGATATTGACAAGCTCACAAGGAGCGAGGCCAGTCGTATTACAGATAAGATTCTCGCAAAGTACGGGCGATAGTTTTGCCGTTTTTACTATTTAAAGAGGATGCGGAATCAATAAGTTCAAAGACTTTGTCGGAAAGTCCTCTGCTTTGATAGATTTCTGCGAGAAGATAGTAACTGGCACTTACGTCACTTCCGATGGAAACTGCGTATTCTAAAAGAGTACAGGTATCTTCAATGAAGCCACCTTCATATAATAGCTTTGCCCATCTTTGAAGTGTGGTAATGAGGGTGGAGTAGTTTTCATCATACTCTGATAGTACTGTAATGTTGGCAGTACCATAGGTTAGCTTTAAGTCCGTATTGGTGATACCGGTAAAGTTTACAATTTTGCTGTCAGATAATACCTGAATAGTGGAAATATATTCCTGCACTCTTTCATTGTCAGTCATTACCTGCAGAGGGAGTTTTTCCATGGGAATCGTCACGTAATCCAGATTATCTAAGGATTTCTTACGGACATTGTTCGCTGCCATCTCCTTATCCCAGAAGGCTTGTTCTGTTTTTTTTACATTTTTTGTATGTTTTCTTGAAAGTCCACCAATCAGGGAAATGAAGATGATAGTGCTTGCCAAAAGAAATAGATTCATTTATAATATCCTTTCAGTATAAACAAAATAAGAGTTGGAGGAATGCATATGTTTAATTTTCATAATCGCAAAACCAAGAAGATAATATCTTCTATCATTATAGCTTTTTTAGTACTTGCTATGGTAATTCCAACCTTAGCATATTTAATTGTGTAATTCAAGGCATGGGTTAGTTTAACGAGGAAAATTTTATGAAGAATGCTTTTAAAAAAGGTATGCCTGCATTGGTTGCATTGGGCATATTTCTGTTCTTGAATATTCCGGTACAGGCTCAGACAGAGGGCGTAGTATATATCAAAGATGGTATTTATGTTTCTGACATGCATGTCGGTGGTATGACTGTAGAGGAAGCCACTATTATGGTAGAAGAGTATGTAGAGTCTCTCTTACCTTTAGAACTTACCTTACAGGTGGCGCAGGCCGGAGAGAGAGTAGTAACCGCAGAGGAGCTGGGGCTAAGCTGGCAGAATCCCGATGTAATTCGAGAAGCAGCGGCTGTAGGTCAGGAGGGAACCATCATCCAGCGTTACAAGATGATGAAGGATCTTCAGCAGGACAATCTGCATTTTGAATTAGAGCTTGGTGTAGATGTTGAGGCGACCAGTCTACAGGTGGAGGCATGTGCAGAATATGACAGAGATGCCATAAACACGTCTCTTAAGAGAGAAGACGGCGAATTCATTGTTATCGAAGGTCAGGCCGGATATAAGCTTGATGTGGAGAAATCCATCGACCAGGTAATTACATATATTACCGAAGACTGGAATCATCAGCCGGGAATTATTTCTTTGGTGGTGGAGGAGGAGCTTCCGAAGGGAAGTGCGGAAGAACTTGCTATGGTGCAGGATGAACTGTCGTCCTATACAACCTCCTTTAAATCTTCAGGACAATCCAGAAGTGCAAATGTCATCAATGGTTGTAATCTGATTGACGGAACTGTTCTTTATCCGGGAGAAGAGTTCTCAACTTATGAGAGTGTGTCTCCTTTCACAGAGAAAAATGGCTATTATATGGCAGGTTCTTATGTGAGTGGTAAGGTAGTAGATAGTCTTGGCGGCGGTATTTGCCAGGTTTCTACTACTCTTTACAATGCGGCATTATATGCGGAGCTGGAGATTACGGAGCGTTATAATCATTCCATGATTGTAAGCTATGTGGAGCCATCTGCGGATGCAGCAATTGCAGAGTCCTCAGGCAAGGATTTCAAGTTTGTAAATAACACAGAGTACCCTATATATATTGAAGGAAAGGTAAAGGATAAAAAGCTTACCTTTACCATTTACGGTAAGGAGACCAGACCGTCTAATCGAACCGTAAGTTATGAAAGTGTGATTTTAGAGACCATTCCCGCAGGTCCGGAAGAGATTTATACAGATGCGGGACAGCCCATCGGTTATGTTGCAAAGCAGAGTGCTCATATTGGTTATAAGGCGCAGCTTTGGAAGGTTGTAACGGTGGATGGGGAGGAAGTTTCCAGAGAACAGGTGAACAAGAGCTCGTATAAAATGACACCCAGGCAGGCAACTTTTGGTGTTGCCACTGCGGACCCGAATGCATATAATGAGATTATGGCAGCAATCGGAACCGGCAGCATTGACCATACCGTCAATGTTATGAATTATTTGATTACAGCTCCCGCACAGCCACAGGGCTCTGAGGATGCATCCCAGTAAAGAAAAAGGACCGTATATTTATGAGATTAGGCAAGGTGTCCGACAGCGTTTTAAAGCGTTCGGTCTTAAAAAATATTAAAAAGAGAAGAAATGAAATGGTAATTGGCGCAGGATTAGGGGAAGACTGCGCCATTTTTTCATTATCTCAGGACGCTAAGGTGTCCACCTGCGTATCTCAGGCAGTAGTGTGCGGTGAAGAAGATGCCGCAAGATTAGTGCAGAAGGTCATGAACAATCTCGCCTGTTCCGGCAGTACTCCGCTGGCGGTGATGCTTAGCGTCACTTTACCGGAGAATGCCAGAGAGATTCGTATTAAAGAGATTATGGCAGGAGCAGAGAAGACTGCCGCTGTCGCAAATGTACAGATTATTGGGGGACACACGGCGGTAAGTCCTTATGTAAGCAAGACCATCGTATCCGCAGTAGGCTATGGAAAGACAGCCGGTACGGCCTTAACAACCAAGGGCATTAAACCGGGGATGGATATCGTAGTCAGTAAGTGGATTGGACTGGAGGGAACCGCTCTTCTTGCAAAGCAGGCCGAAAGTGAGCTTAAGAAGCGTTACCCTGCATATATGATTGATGAAGCCATCTGCTTTGAGCAGTGCTTATCCATTTTACCGGAGGCTGCAGTCGCCATATCGTCCGGCACGAGACACATGCATGATGCTTCCGAGGGCGGTATTTTTGCAGCTCTTTGGGAACTTGCAGAAAGCTCTGGTGTTGGACTGGAAATAGAGCTTCGTCGTCTGCCTATCAGACAGGAAACGGTGGAGGTGTGTGAATTCCTTGGAGGAAATCCCTACGAGCTTCTTTCCGGTGGGGCACTTATAATGGTGTGTGAGGATGGAAATGGTTTGGTGGAAAAACTCCTTGATCAGGGAATTAATGCCGTGGTAGTGGGCAGAACTACCGACAATAACGATAAAATCATCTATAATGGGGAAGAGAAGCGATTCATGGATAAGCCCGCAATGGATGAGATTCATAAATTTATTTAAAGAGAAAGGAATATTGGTTATGGAAGAACAATTATTGAAAATCATAGAGAAAAACAGCCGCATCGATTTAAAAGAGTTATCAGTAATTCTTGGTGTGGAAGAAATTGATGTGGTAAACAAGCTGGCTGAATTAGAGGCAAAGGGAACCATCTGTGGTTATCATACTTTGATTAATTGGGAGAATACTGATTTAGAAAGTATTTCTGCTTTAATTGAAGTGCGCGTAACTCCTCAGAGCGGTCAGGGCTTTGACAATATCGCAGAGAGAATCTACAAGTATCCGGAGGTTCATGCAGTATACCTGATTTCCGGTGGTTATGATTTACTCGTTTCTATCGAGGGTAAGAGCTTAAAGGAGGTTGCAGCATTTGTATCCGAGAAGCTTTCTGCAATCGATTCCGTACTCAGCACCGCTACCCATTTTGTATTGAAGAAATATAAGGATCACGGTACTGTCCTCAGTAAGAGAAACTCTGACAAGAGGGAGGTTATCACACCATGAGAACCCCGTTAGCTGATAAAGTAGTAGAAATCAAGCCATCGGGTATCAGAAAGTTCTTTGACATCGTTAGTGAGATGCCGGACGCTATTTCGCTTGGTGTAGGCGAGCCGGACTTTGATACACCGTGGCATATTCGTAATGAAGGTATTCGTGCGTTAGAAGCCGGCAAGACCTTCTATACTTCTAATTCCGGTTTAAAGGAGCTGAAAATAGAGGTTTGTAATTATATTGAAAGAAAGCAGGGAGTTCGTTACAATCCTGCAAATGAAGTATTGGTTACTGTAGGTGGCTCAGAGGCAATCGATATGGGTCTTCGTGCCATGATTAATCCCGGGGATGAAGTTTTGATTCCTCAGCCAAGCTACGTATCCTACGAGCCCTGTGCAGTGCTTGCAGGCGCAACTCCGGTAGTTATCAATTTGAAGGCGGAGAATGAGTTTCGCTTAACTGCGGCAGAACTTAGAGAGGCGATTACCGATAAAACCAAGGTTCTTATTTTACCTTTCCCCAATAATCCTACGGGAGCTATTATGGAGAAAAAGGATTTAGAGGAAATCGCAGAGGTGATTATCGAAAAAGACATTTTTGTAATGTCAGATGAGATTTATTCCGAGCTTACATACAAGGATGAGCATGTATCCATTATTGCGATTCCTGGAATGCGAGAGAGAACTATTATGATTAATGGTTTCTCCAAGGCCTACGCTATGACCGGTTGGAGACTTGGCTATGCCTGCGGTCCTGCTGATATCATCGCCCAGATGACCAAGATTCATCAGTTTGCCATTATGTGTGCACCTACCACCAGCCAGTATGCTGCAGTAGAAGCGCTGAAAAACGGGGATGATGACGTGAAAGAAATGAAGGAGTCCTATAATCAGAGAAGACGCTTTTTAATGCATTCTTTCAAGAAGATGGGCTTGGAGTGCTTTGAGCCCTTTGGTGCCTTCTACGTATTTCCTTGCATCAAGGAATTTGGTATGACCAGTGATGAATTTGCTACCAAGTTCTTAGAGACAGAGAAGGTGGCTGCGGTACCGGGTACTGCATTCGGTGACAGTGGAGAAGGCTTCCTTCGTATATCTTACGCTTATTCCATGGATACCCTGCGTACCGCTATGGAACGTTTAGAGCGTTTTGTGACAAAGCTTCGTAACGGAGAGATTTAAGATATGAATATTATTTTACATCAGCCGGAGATTCCTCAAAATACCGGCAATATCGGGAGAACCTGTGTGGCTACGGGCTCTTCACTTCATCTAATTGAGCCATTGGGATTTCGGTTGGATGAAAAGGCAATCAAAAGATCCGGAATGGACTATTGGCAGCATCTGGATGTGCATCGTTATGTAAACTTTGCAGAGTTTAAAGAGAAGAACCCGGATGCGAAAATCTGGATGGCAACCACTAAGGCAAAGCATACCTATACCGAGGTGGAATTTGGTCCCAATGATTTTATCATGTTTGGTAAGGAAAGTGCCGGAATACCGGAGGAGATACTGGTGGATTATGAAGATACCTGTATCCGTATCCCTATGCTTCCGGAGATTCGTTCCTTAAATCTGTCCAATTCTGTAGCGATTGTGCTCTATGAGGCGCTTCGTCAGACCGGATTTGAAAGCATGCAGTTGGAGGGAGAGCTTCATCGCTTGCATTGGAAGGAATAAATATAATATGATGCATTAAAATACCCCACCGGAGAAATCCGATGGGGTATCATAATGTCCGATATTATTTTTTACTTCCTTTGGTATTTTTCAGTCGCATTCTTTCCTTGGTTACAATATACTTGTCAATGCCGGGAACATCCTTGTTGAAGCGGCATCCTATTTTGATACGATTCTTCTCCATAGGAACAATATTCATTACAATGCCTGAAAGACGGAAAGAGAAGGACTCGTCCAATCGCTCGATATAGTCTTCCAGATTAGCATACACAATCTGCCCCGTTTCAATAGGAACAGTCTCGTCGCAAATAAAACCAAAACCGGTGTTACTTACATCCTTCATAATACCTTCATAGTGCGCATTTAAAAACTGAATATTTGTAGTAGTACCTACCGCGCAACGGAAGGATGCACGCCGATTAAAGGTTTTACTTCCCGCAATGGTACGGAGAGTATACCAGATGGAACCGTCCGGTTTCTTTACAAGACTGATTTCTACATTGGTGAAAACCTGTGGATTTGCATCCTCCATAGGAACCATAACATCAGTGATAACGTTGTGTCCCTTGAAGGTGAGAAGCTTTTCATCCTGCATGATAAGCTCTGCTAAAATCATGTTCTTGTCCTGAATAACATCCCCGGTAACCGTCTTAAATTCCAACTGATTGTCTAGGGTACGCGCAATAATAACAATGTTTGAACCTGGTTGAACTTCTGTGATTAACATAAGACCTCTATAGAATACAAAAACTAGTAATTTCTTCCTATATACTAGCATACTTGAAAAAAGTCACTCCGTCAATCCGACAATTTCTGAAAGTTGTAAAAAAGTACTATTCATGATAGAATATTACCAGAAATGTGAGGACTACCTATGAGAATTGAACGTGTGGATGATAAAACAGTAAAGTGCTACATCTCCATTGAAGAGATGCAGGAATATGATATTACGTATAAAGACTTTGTAGCCCGTACCGATAAGGCAAAGGAAATCGTAGAGGATATTATCGCTCAGGCAACGGAAGAAGTGGGATACAAGCCACCCCAGTTTGCTTTGGATTTACAGATTATGATGCTGCCGGAGAAGGGCATGGTACTGACCTTTTCAGAGAAGTCTCCCATTGATATTGAGGGGAATCCTATGGTGTTGGAATACCTGAAGGAGATGAAGAAGGCCTTAGAAGCTCAGATGAATAAGTCAGAATCACAGGAAATAGTGACAGAGCCGGCGACACCTTTAGATAAGGAGGAACCGTCTGAGAATACTCCGGACTTTGCACTGTTTACCTTTGGGGCTCTCCGTGATGTATGCGATTATGTGAAAATCCTGCCCGCCACCCTCCGGGTTATCAGCTGCCTCTATGAGATGGAGGGAACCTACTATTTATACATGGAAAAGGGTGCCGCTGCATATAAGAGATATTCCAGAGCTTGTGTGAAAGCCTTAGAATTCGGTTCCTTATATGGTGCAACATTGGATAAACTTACCTTTATCGACGAGCATGCAAGATGCCTTATTCCGGAGAAGGCGATTACGAAAATACGCCAGATGGGGTAAAAGCCTACAAAAACTGCTTGACAATATTGTGAAAAATGATTATAGTTCTAAATGCAAATGCAACTCATTCGCATTTAGAACTATTTTTATTTGGAGAAATATATGTTACACGAGCTTTTACACATTTTTATGCACACTATTGAAGATAATATATTCTTAATCCTGTTTCTATTTCTTACCTATCTGATAATGGAATATCTGGAGCACAAGGCGGGAGGTCACGCCAATGAGCTGATAAAGAAGGCGGGAAGTGCGGGTCCCATCATTGGTGCAGTTGTGGGCATTGTGCCACAGTGCGGCTTTGCAGCGGCAGCAGCTAACCTTTATGCGGGACGCGTAATCAGCATGGGTACGTTAATTGCCATTTTCCTGGCTACCTCTGATGAGGTATTACCTATATTGCTTGCCCATCCAGGGTCGATTTCCTTAATCTTTGTCATTTTTGGATTAAAGGTAGTAGTGGGTGCTGTCTGTGGTCTGGTAATTGACAAGGTATTGCCTGCTAAGGAAGAGCATGACCACATTCACGAGCTGTGCGAGAATGAGCATTGTCACTGCGAGAAGGGGGTGTTTCGCTCTGCACTTACCCATACACTCCATATCGCAGTCTTTATCCTGCTGATATCCTTTGTGCTGAATCTGGTAATGCATACCGTCGGGGAAGAGGCCCTAGGTAATCTTGTGCTGAATCGTCCAATCATCGGACAGATTGCAGCAGCAATTATCGGACTGATTCCTAACTGCGCATCCTCCGTTGTGCTAACCCAGCTTTATGTAAAGGGGGCAATGACCTTTGGCGCATTAATGTCAGGACTTTTTGTGAATGCAGGTATTGGACTTTTAATTCTCTTCCGTGTGAACCATGATAAGAAGGAGAATCTTCGCATTTTAGGATTACTTTTAGGAATTGGTATTGTAGCGGGTATCATTATCGGATTTTTTCCGATTTTTAGTTAGTGTTTTAGATATAGTGGAGGTTGAGCGAATCTTGGTAGAGCACCTGACTCTTAATCAGGGTGTTCGGGGTTTGCCAAAGTGAGATTATGAACCATGAATATCCCCAAGGAATAAAATGGACAAAGCAGCGCAAGGATGTATACAATATTCTGCATGATGCTGCAGAGCCGCTTAGTGCCCAGCAAATCTATAATCAGATTGCAAAGGCTGATGAGGATGGCAGCTATGCACCATCTACCATATATAGAATTTTAGGTGCCTTTGAGGAAAAGGGACTGGTGCGTAAGACAACCTGGATGGATGACAGTACGGTAGTGTATGAATTGAAACGTGGTGGACATACCCATTATGCAGTGTGCCTGACCTGCCATAAACGTGTCCCATTGCGGTCATGTCCTTTTGCACATATTCATTTTCCGGAAACCGGAGATGACTTCCAGATCACCGAGCACAAGCTGGAATTATATGGATATTGTAAAGAGTGTAAAAATGCTAAAAAGTAGTGAAAAAACAAATAATAAAATTTTTTTAAAAAAATTGAAAAAAGGTGTTGACATTTATCGGTGACTTTGATATTATAATCAAGTCGCTGGTGAACAGCACAAAACAAAATAAACGGACCGCTAGCTCAGTTGGTAGAGCACCTGACTCTTAATCAGGGTGTCCAGGGTTCGAGCCCCTGGCGGTCCACTGGAAGTCGAAGGCTTGGCAGAATGCGGGTTTTCGGCTTTTTTTGTTACTCGAGAGAGGCGTGCGGATAAAAATGCAGAGACATTTCGAGAGAGCTTGCTCACAGAGAAATGTCTCTGCTTTTTTATACATAGGGCGAACGCCCTACATGAGCGAAACGTAGTGTAGCAAATGACGTACGTCGGATGCGAAGCCTGCGACAACGAGCAAGCTTGCTTGCGAGTCTGTCGGTCGGGGAAATAGAGGCACGCGTTTATTTGAAGTTGTGTGGCTGATTTTTGGGGACTTTGGAACGCAATCAGAGGACGTGATTATTTGGTTAAGCACTAGTAACTTTCAGTTTGTTGGAGGGATAACTACCAATTTCGAAATCTTAAAGGTAGCAGTATGCTACAGCCACTGACCGCCAAAACAATTCTTCTTACTTTCGGCGGTCGGTTTGGCGGTCAGAGAATGTAGGAGGTATAAGTGATGGAAGTTAGAAAAGGAACCGTTCAGGATATCGATAATGTAGCCGCATTGTACGATGAGTTAAATGATTATTTAGAAAGTCATATCAACTACCCAGGCTGGATTAAGGATATTTATCCGATTCGGGAAGATGCTGAGAGTGGTATTCATGAAGAAAGTCTCTTTGTTGCAATAGAAGAGGGGAAAATCGTTGGTACTGTAATTCTCAGACATGAACCGGAGGACGGGTATAGTTTAGCTGATTGGCATAATAATCTGGAATATAACGAAATATTTGTCGTGTACACGTTTGCAGTCCATCCGCAGTTTTTACATCAAGGGATTGGAAAAAAGTTGATGGAATTCGTAATCGAATATGCAATACAAATGAACATGAAAGCTGTGCGTCTGGATGTATATGAGAAGAATATTCCGGCAATTCGCTTGTATGAAAAACTGGGATTTCAATACATTGATACAGTTGATTTGGGATATGGCAAGTATGGACTTGATTGGTTTAAGTTATATCAACGATTATTGTAGTAAAGTATTCTCTTTAAACTAGTTTGTTTTTTACCATCTCGAATTCGACACAGTTAGATAGAAAAAATATTAAAAAGTATTGCATAAATAACTCAAAATACATATAATATAGTTGTAGATAGAGATATCTACTGCAAATTGCAGATGTTTGGGCTGGTTGTAAAACCCAGGTCCAACCTATTCGGCGGGGAGACTCCCCGCCATTTTACATATAAGGGGATTTGATGAAGGCGTTAAGTATTTTTGTAGATGAATCAGGAGATTTTGGAGAATATGAAGCACATGCAACATACTATATAGTAGCGATGGTGTTTCATGACCAGAGCGCAGATATTGCAGAAAATCTTTTAAAGCTAGATAATTCATTGAAACAAATGGGTTATGGTGATGGACAGGCAATACATACAGAACCGTTGATTAAAGCCTTATCAATATTTTCAGCCTAATGAGCGTCGTGCCATTTTTTCTAAGTTATACTATTTTACCTTGAACTGTGATATTAAATATAAGAGTTTTATTTTTTATAAAAGTGAGTACGAAAATAATTTTAAGTTAGAAGCAAGAATGACTAGGGACATTTCGGTATTTATTCGTGAGAACCTATCATATTTTCAAGGTTATGAAAAGGTAATATTGTACTATGACAACGGGCAGCATGAGCTAAGTAGAATATTGAATACGGTATTGGCAACGCAACTAACGGATTATGACGTGAGGAAAGTTCTCCCCAGCGACTATCGATTGTTTCAGGTGGCGGATTTGATACGTACGTTGGAACTGCTGAAGATAAAAGCAGAAAGAGGGATATTATCAAAATCAGAGGAAAGAATGTTCCATTCTAAAAGGGACTTGAAGAAGGATTTCTTAAAAGGAATTAAGAAAAAAGAGTTTTAATTATTAGGTTTAAAAATAAACAAAGAGACTGTGATAGGAGCCTGTTAATAAGTGAAGAAAAGCAAAACATCTAAATTTAATGTACGTAGAGAATTAGTCAAGCTGGAATGTCAGGATTGTGGTGCTGACTTGGAAATGCAGGACGAAGTCTATGCTCGCTGTAAATTTTGCGGACAAAAGTATATTGTGAACGTACTTTTGGAGCGGATTCCGGAGGCGTCTGCTGAAACGAAACCCCAATCTGAAAAAATACAAGCAGTAAAGCCGCAAACAACACGTCCGCAGCAGAAAAATGCCATTGGGGCGATTGGGTTCGTCATGATGATAGCTGTGATGTTCTGCTGTGTTTTTCTATCATTTAGACAAGGGGCAGATGAGCCGGCAGCGGTAAAAGATTTGTCATGGGACAGTGAGGTTGTAGAAAATATTCCGGAAAAGGAAGATTTCGAAGACTATTTTTTCGTAGACCACACTTCCACAAAAGAAGAGCCCACGGAAAGATGGGACGGCTTTCGTTCAGAGACTATGAAGCAGGTGGTTTATCTGATGTTTGGAAAGCCTGCTGACGAAGTGACAAAAGAAGAATTAGAGAGTATAAAGTATTTCAAAGTAGACGGCTTCTGGGAGACTTGTACTTTTTCCTACAGTACAGAGGATTATCGTGAGTATGAGCCGGATTACCGGGAAAAACTGCCGGATTATAATGGGTCTATTCTTTTTGGCTATAATCAGGCTTTTGAGGAAACCATACAGAAGGTTACCCTGCCCTATCCCGAGGAGAGCTTTGCACTTATCTATGGAGATGTCAGGAACTTTACGAATCTTACCTCTATCAGTTTGAGAGACTATACGGATATGGATTTTTCAGATATGCCGCATTTGACCATGGTGGATTGTGGTTGGGATCTTCAAGATTTATTGGAAACCAATTTACCCGTTGAACAGATTGAAGTATTAAAAGTTTCTGATTGTGATTTGGCCGGTCTCGAACGGTTTACATCAGTAAAAAAGCTCTTTATTGAGGGAATTGATGCGAATAATATGGATCAGGTTGTGAAATGTACTACCTTAGATACCTTATTTTGCAATTATTGTTTTGAAACGGCAAGTTATGCCCCGCTTAAGCAGCTGACGGGACTTAAAAGCTTATATATTGATGGTGGCTATGATGCCATTAAGGATTTGAGCATGATTTCATCTCTTACGGAACTGGAGAATCTGAGCATTACCTGTACGGATATTTTGAACATAGGATTTGTAAAGGATTTGAAGAATCTGAAAACACTCAGGCTGTCAGAGAATAGTGAGCTGGATGATTTTGAAGGCTTGGGAACTTTGCAGGAATTAGAGTTTTTGGAGTTAAACATAAACAGCTTGAATGGAGGGCAACCCGAATATGCAGAAATCGGTAATCTGAAGTCCCTAAAGTCCCTGGCGCTACACACCGTGTATGATCTGGACTTTTTATATGAGCTGGAACAGTTGGAAAAGCTGGAAGTGCGTCTGACTTTTTATGATGACGTAATGTTGCCTATTGCGGAAATGAAGAATCTGAAGGAACTGACTCTTGCCCAGACCAATACATGGACTATGGATATGGAGAATTTTGCCGTATTGCAAGAACTGCCGCAGCTTAAAAAGCTTACAATTGATATGATGCAGTTTGAAGAGCCGGTAGATGAATTGTTTGCAGTGGATGGACTGGAGGAGCTTAGCATTACAAGCTGTAGCTTTGAAATACCTCCCACGGAAATAACGGTGAGTGATGAACTTAAGGTGTTGAATCTGTTCGGTACACATTTCGGGGATAACTATAATGGAGGTCTGGAGGATGACCAAGAGGTGCTGAATCGTTACTGTGAAGCAACTACCCTGAAGAAGCTGGACTTAACATACTTTGATATGATCGATTTGTCTGCTTTGAATCAGCTGACAAACTTAAGGGAATTATCACTGTATAGCTGTGAGCTCTCAGAGATACCGGAGACTACCTTTCAGGGCTGTGAGTTGTTGGAGAAACTGGATATGTCCTACAATCAGATAGCAGACATTAGCTTTGTGAAGAATCTTCCCAATCTGAAGGTTTTTGAGATTAGAGAGGGCTATGTGACGGATTTGTCACCACTATTGGCTTGTCCACTGCTGCGGTGTGTGGATGTGAGGCAGAATCCTATTGCCGAGAATTTGTTAACAAATGTGGTAGTGATTACGGAATAGGATGTAATGGCTTATACATATGTTTGAAACGTAAGCGTGCAGTTATCTCAAAAAGGATAATTGCACGCTTTTTAGGATCAATGCCTACGAGCAGATGTTTTTGTTGGATCCCTTTTTTAGTCAGTGATATCTTGAATTTTAGGATATATTCGAACCTTTTCGGCTTCGTTCAATATGGTCAACTGATATTGGGCTATTTCCATTAATCGTTGGAATCGCTCTTCTTTTCCCAATTTTTGAGAGGAATCTTTTGACATCCCATTCCGTTTTAGTACGGTCATTTTCTTCAGCCTTTAATCGTTCAAATTCTTTGATGAGATACAGCTTAAAAACCGGATTAATAGCAGATGCAAACTCAAACGCTATATCTTTATGGGCGTAGGTGCCACCATAGCGCCCTCTTTTTACAAATAGTCCGATAGCATTGGTTTGTTCAACCCATTCAGATACGCTAGGAGTAAAAGTTAAAAGACCTGCTTGTTTTTTAAAGTGTTCAGATTCGAACACTTTAAAATTAGGGTTATATATTTGTTCCCATGTAGATAAAAATTCCAAAGTACTTCTATTTCTAAGCCAATTTCTAACCACATCAGCGGCTCTAGAATTAGGAGCCTTTGCAGCTGCCATATCTGTAATACATATATAATCATCTAATTCGGCTTTTGAAATTGTGATGGGAATATCCTGTACGGTAATGATTCGATTATTTTTCATTTGATGCTCCTAACTTAATAGCATTTCTATTTTTCTACAAAGTGTATCTCCAATTTCATGCCCAGTGCTAAAGCAAGTTTTGTTAGAATCTCTAGTGTCGGGTCATATTTGCCGCTTTCGATTCTAGATATATTAGGTCTGGCAATTCCTGTGAGAGTGGCTATATCTTCTTGAGATAGTTTTTTTTCCTTACGAAGGGATACATACTCCGATAAGATTTTTTCTTTTATTATGTTTTTTTCGGTTTCTATAAGAGTTAAATTGCCATGTCTATCTTCAATAATGTAATCCATATTTTTACCTTTTTGAAATGTATCGGTTTTGATACATATATTATATCACGTAGATTTTACATGTAAATATGAAAAGTAAATAAATCTTGATATTTATGCAAAACAAATTTTATTTCCCATTGCGTTTTGTTTGGAATTATAGTATATTTTCCTTATTGGGAATGAGGTTCTCCCATGGGTTTAATCCCTAAACCGCATTTAATGCTGATGACTTCTGCGAAATTATTACGCAGAAATTGTCAGTTTTTTTATTTCTGCGATTTGGAGGTTTGTATGTTAACAAGTATTGCAATGATTTTATTATTAGGTTTGCTGATTGGTTGGATTTTTTCAAAGCTCAAATTGCCTAGTCTGCTGGGCATGGTTATTGTGGGAATTATACTAAGTCCTCATGCAATGAATTTGATTGATGAGTCCATACTTATGATTTCGGCAGACTTAAGACAAATAGCCTTAGTAATTATTCTTACAAGAGCAGGACTATCACTTGATATTTCGGATTTAAAGAAAGTTGGCAGACCGGCGGTTCTTATGTGCTTCGTTCCTGCCTGTGTGGAAATATTGGGTACAGTGCTTCTGGCTCCGATGTTGCTTAGAGTATCAATATTAGAGGCGGCTATTGTAGGAAGTGTAATTGCAGCAGTATCACCGGCAGTGGTTGTGCCTAGAATGATTCGGTTAATAGAAGAAGGGTATGGGAGAAACAAAAGCATTCCACAACTTATTTTGGCCGGTGCTTCGGTAGATGATGTGTTTGTTATAGTGGTGTTCACTGCATTTACGGCGTTAGCATCAACAGGAGAGATGTCTGCAACAAGCTTTCTCCAAATTCCGATATCTATAGTACTGGGAATCATACTAGGAGGATGTGTAGGAATTATATTGGTTGCATTTTTTAAGAAGTGTCATATGAGGGATTCTATAAAAATACTGATAATTCTTAGCATTTCATTCTTGCTTTTGGAGACAGAAAACAGACTACAAGGTTATATTCCCATTTCGGGTTTGCTTGCTATTATGAGCATGGGAATTATAATAAAACAAAAGTATGGTGTGTTGGCGTTGCGTCTATCTGCAAAATATAACAAATTATGGTTAGGTGCAGAAGTCTTCCTTTTTGTTTTAGTGGGTGCTACTGTGGATTTAAGATATGTCATGTCAGCAGGAATGTGGGCAGTATTGCTAATTCTTGGTGCATTATTATTTAGAATGACAGGTGTGGCTATATCGCTGCTTAAAACAGATTTATCCCCAAAAGAAAGATTGTTCTGTATGGTAGCATATACACCAAAGGCAACTGTGCAGGCAGCTATTGGTGCGATACCATTATCGATGGGATTAGAATGTGGAAATATAGTCCTGACAGTTGCAGTGTTGTCAATTTTGATTACCGCACCATTTGGAGCCATATGTGTTGACAATTTATATAAGAGATTATTAGAGAATAGGTAATATGTTACCTATTGGGGGAAAAGATGAATATTGGGGTGTTAAGTGCCTTTGAAAACCGATTATAAACAGTTGCGGATAATGCCATGAAAGAGATTAGCAATAACAAGGAGGAATTACTCATGGAAATCAGTAAAACAATTTATTCTTGTAAACACACCGAGTATGATGCTGTTTATACTCCGGACATTGTATTTGCACACCGTGATTGCGGTGATTTAACATTACAGATAGTATCGCCTATTCCATCGTCGCTTCCGCCCAAGGAAGAAAATTTTTACAATCCCATTCGGGAAAAATTCATCAGATGGCACAAGGAACAAAAAGAGGAAGAAAGGCCGGTTATGCAGCCGGAGGTGCGTCGTTTTCCTCTAATCGTAGATTGTCCGGGTTCCGGTTGGTCCGGCGCGGATGGACATGCACATGTGCCATATATGGTTTATCTTGCAAAGAAGGGATTTGTAGCCGCAAGTATTTCTTACCGCGGCACTTATCGTAATAATGTTATTTTTCCTGCAGCGGTACAGGATTTAAAGGAAGCGGTGCGATATCTTCGGGCAAATGCAGAGATGTTTCATATTGATCATAATCGTGTAGGTTTACTGGGTGATTCGTCCGGTGGAAACACAGCTGCATTAGCTGCACTGACCTCGGATACAGATGAAGAATTCAATATTGGAGAAAATCTGGACAAATCTTCTGCAGTGAAAGCCTGCTGTTGTGTCTATGGTCCCGTTGACCTTATCAATCTTGTGCAGGATAGAGTGAATGAACATAAACGTCTCCGGCCGGAAGAAGGAATTTTCCCCGAGGGAATGCCTTTTGAAGCGATGGAAATCTGGCAGGATACTTATAAAAGTGACCCGGAAGGTTGCCTCAAAGCCGCAAGTCCTTATTATTATATTGATAGTGATAAGAAGCTTCCGCCATTCCTCTTTGTACAGGGAGACGAGGACCCCATTATTCCCATGGCTCAGGGACTTCGATTCTGTGACCGCTTGCGTGAATGCGGTGGAAGAGCGGAATTTCTTAAGATTGCCGGTGGTGAGCATGGCGGGGGAGTGTGGTCTGAGGAGATGCTGGATTATGTTACAAGCTTTTTTAAAACGTATATAGGATGATCTGGGGTATAGGAGAAATTGTTGTTGTGTGCTGCCCTGGCAAGGCGAAAACCAATAGTTTTATTAGGGGCATTTGTTAGCTGGAGGGCAGAAAGAACATTATGTCAGAAGCCCACCCCGTTTTTGGAGAAAAATGGGGTAGGCTAATATGCTTTTTCTGTGGTTGCCCTGATGAAAGAAAATCATCAATTAAATTGCCCGGTTACAGGGCATGACATGTGGAAAAATTCATGTATGCCCCTGACACGGTAATTCTCAGACATCAGCTGCAAGAAAGCTATAAATTAGCTGCTTGGCATTGGGTTTTCATTTAGAAAATGCATTTTTGCCACAAAGGGGACATTTCTTTGTGGTCTCAGGGTATTCTTTGTTGCATTTCGGACATACATAAATCATAATTCCAGACCTCCTTATTCTAAAAAGAACAGATTTTCCACAGGGGTTTTCAGCACCTGGGCCAAGCGCATGGCCAGCTCCAAAGAGGGGTTGTATTTATCGTTTTCGATGGCAATAATCGTTTGTCTGGTGGCACCCACCAGATTTGCCAAATCCTCCTGGCGGATGCCCAATTCTTTTCGTATTTTTTTTATATCATTTCTCATTTAAGTATTCCTGCCTGAAAGAAGAGATAGCGAAATGCGCTCGCAAGAAACACCGAAACAGCAGCAGTGAGAACAATCAGTACAATCCCAGCAATCAGTTGTTCAGGTCGCTTTGCCTTTTGTTCAGCTACATATTCTTCATCATCTGCGGTAGCACGCTTGGTCAAGATGTGCTTACTGATGTCTTCGATACAGATACTTCCCAGAATAATCAGCCAAGGAAGAAAGTTTCCTTCGTAATCATAGCTCATGGCGGCCTGAATCAAGTCGTAAAGCACCCAGATAATAAGTGCAGCCATTGTAAAGAGCTGCGCATAGCTTTTGGACCTTAAGGAGATGTGCGTCTCCATTTCATCCATAGGTTTGCAACTTAGAATTTTTAAAAATTTTCCCATAAATCATTACCTCCAAAATGTAAAGAATGTTTTACATTTTTAAAATATCACATCGAGGAGAAAATGTAAAGAACTTTTTACATTTAAGTGGTCGAATATCACTACTTTAAAATTGGGAGCTTTTTTTCTTCCGGAATATAATGTAGTATGGATATAGAGATTGTCTTGAAGCAAAGGAGGCTGTAATGTCTAAGAAAAAACTCTATGGAGTCATCTTTTTATTTCTTACATGCCTGTGTACTGCCTGCGGTAAATCCGAGAGCGATAATGTAGAAGTTCTCGGAGTATCGGTTGAATCTTCTGCCATAGCAGAAGCGTCTGAGGAAATGACAGGGGAAGAGGTAACTCCTGCCGAGGAGGAGCCCGTGCAGTTGGTGGTGTATACCCAGATGTCCGGCTATGATGGTATTCAGCAGGGCTGGTTTGCGCAGGTGATGTTGGAGAAATTCAATGTGATATTAGATATTGATTCCTGTTCGGATATTGGCGAAGGCTTGGAACAGGGTTTTCTGGGAGATATCATATTATTTGGAATGACCGGTGATAAATATCATGAGGCTATAGAAAAGGGCTTGCTACTGGACTGGGAAGCGAATGACCTGTTGGAAGAGCATGGCTCTTATATCCTAGAGCACATGCCCGAGGCGTTGGAGCACAATCGTAATCTTACCCCGGAAGAGGGCAAGGTGTTTGGCTTTGGCAGTTCTGTAGTTACCCGCAGTGATGCCTTTGAAGAAGTTCTCTATTCCTGGGATATTCGCTGGGATTTGTACAAGCAGCTGGGTTATCCTGAGGTAAAGGATTTGGATGACCTGACGGTGTTGTTCGAAGCTATGAAGGAAATCTGTCCCGTGGATGATAATGGAGAAGAGACTTATGCGCTGTCCTTATGGTCTGACTGGGATAAGAACATGGCCATGACTGTCAGGTTTTTGGCAGGTGCATACTATGGTTGCGATGAGTTTCATCTTGGGCTGTATGATTCCGAATCGGGTACCTTCCATGGTGTATTGGAGGAAGGTGGCCCCTATCTGGAGATGCTGGAATATCTGAATACATTGTACCGCAAGGGCTTATTGGACCCGGATTCCCGTACCCAGACCTATGATGAAATGCTGGAAAAGCTGAAGAGTAGCGGATTATTCTTTTCTCCGCTGGGATACTGTGGCAGTTTGGCATATAATACCCGGGAGCATCTTGCAGAGAATAAGTATATGGCAAGCCTGCTTCCCCGGGAGGCTACGCCCGCTGCTTATGGAATGAGCGTTACCGGAGGAAACAGAGTCTGGACAATTGGTGCGGGAACGCAGCATCCGGAGCTGTGTATGGAAATCATTAATTGGTTGTGTACGCCGGAGGGAAGACTGACCTATGCCTACGGTCCCAAGGGGACATTCTGGGACTATGATGCAGAGGGCAATACTTACTTTACGGAACTTGGAAAGACTTGCTACTATGACAGAGCAACCATTCTAACAGGTGAGTATACAGGCTATTTCGGCGATGGAAGTCCTCAATTTAATAACGTCACGTGGGCTTATAATGCGGAGAATCCAGAGTCCAATGGAGAGACCTACAATGCAGAAAATTGGAAGAGTAATATTCCTGCCGCATCCTGTGAGATGGAGCAGGATTGGCGTGATTATACAGGGACACTGACCACTCTCGATTATATGAAAGCAAGGGATTGTGTGGTAGTTCCGGCGATTGCCTACGAAGAACCGGAGAAAAGTGAAGCCTTACAAAAAGTGTGGGAACAGGTAGCAAACTGTATCGTGACTGAATCCTGGAATGCCATTTATGCTCCGTCGGAGGAGGAATTTGCAAAGATTGTGGATAAGATGACTGCCGGTGCAAATGCTTGTGGATATGATGAGTGTATGACGTGGTGTAGGCAGGAGGCAGAGAGACGGTTTATGCTAGAAGTGGCGGTCAGCGAGTAAGGCAGGGAAAGTAAGGGAATATGAGAACGTTTTTGATGCATGTCATGCACTGAGAAAGTATTTGTCTTAAGTTAGCTTGAGGTGAAATAAAAGAATGGTTAAGCAACAAGAGAAATCAACCTTTGAATTAATATACGAAGTAGTAAAGCAGATTCCCGAAGGCTACGTGGCCACCTATGGACAGGTGGCAGCACTGGCGGGTTCCAGGCGTTGGAGCAGAGTGGTAGGATATGCACTCCATGCCAATCCTGATCCGGAGCATATTCCCTGCCATCGAGTGGTGAACCGCTTCGGTGAGGTATCCAAGGCTTTTGCTTTTGGCGGCGAGAATCAACAGATACAGCTCCTAGAGGCGGAAGGCGTGGAGTTTGTAGATGGAAAAGTAGATTTAAAGCGATTTCAGTGGAATCGTGTGACTCTAGAGATGATGGAATAAAAAAGAAAGTAGGTATGTTAATCATGGAAAATCAGCCCAAAGAGCACAAGCGTCGTGTGCGATACTCCGGTACGCACCCCAAGAAATACAGTGAAAAATATAAGGAGCACAATCCGGAAAAGTATGGTGATACCATTTCAAAGGTTATCAGCAAGGGAAGCACCCCTGCGGGAATGCATATTTCCATTATGGTGCAGGAGATTTTGGACTTCTTACAGATTCAGCCGGGACAGGTTGGCTTAGATGCTACACTGGGATACGGTGGACACACCAAGGAAATGTTGAAGTGTCTGCAGGGTAGAGGGCATATTTATGGCTTGGATGTGGACCCTATTGAATCGGTGAAGACCAAGGAGCGTCTGGCAAATCAAGGCTTTGGAGAAGATATTTTGACAGTACGTTTGCAGAATTTTGCAGATATTGACCAAGTGGTGAAGGATACCGGCAAGAAACTGGATTTTGTACTGGCGGATTTGGGTGTGTCTTCCATGCAGATAGATAACCCGGAGAGAGGCTTTACCTATAAGTTCGAGGGGCCTCTGGATTTACGTCTGAATCCGCAGAAGGGAATCAGCGCGGCAGAGCGGTTAAAAGGCATTTCCCGGGAGGAACTCAGAGGTATGTTGGAGGAAAATGCAGACGAACCCTATGCTGAGAAAATAGCCGATAAAATTGTGTCCAATGAAAGGCGTGGTAAAAAGATTGAAACTACCACACAGCTTAAGGAGGCCATTGAGGAAGCTCTTGCCTTTATTCCGGAAAAGGAGAGAAAGGAAGCCGTGAAAAAGTCCTGTCAGAGAGTATTCCAGGCACTGAGAATTGATGTAAACAATGAGTATGAGGTGCTGTATACATTTTTGGAAAAGCTCCCGGATGTGCTTGCGCCCGGTGGCAGAGTGGCAATTCTCACTTTCCATTCCGGCGAGGACAGATTGGTAAAGAAATTCTTTAAAGAACAGAAAAAGGCAGGGGTGTACAGTGATGTGGCTGCAGATGTGGTTCGCCCTTCTGCGGAGGAGTGCAATCGTAATCCTCGTGCCCGCTCCACAAAGATGCGTTGGGCGGTGAGGGCATAACAGATATGCTATGTACCAAGTAGTCGGACACCCATCCGGCTACTTTTCTTTTGCCCAATATTATAAGTCTATAATTACCTTATATTTCTCCATCCAGTAGTTAATCTGAAGCAGGTATGCAAGGAGCTGGGGGCCTGCCATGAGCTGACCGTAGAATGGTCTGCCGTAGTCGGATGGGCATTGCATAAAGGCGTTTACTTTCTGTGCATCCACCAGATGATTCAAAGGTGCGGAAGGATTTGCCAGAACACGCAGAAGTTCTTTTCGAAGAAGCTCTTCGTAAGCCGGGTCGTAGGTCTTGGGGTAAGGACTCTTTTTACGGAAGAGTACTTCGTCAGGAAGATATCCTTTGGAGGCTT
Source organism: Lachnospiraceae bacterium (assembly GCA_017467845.1). GTDB lineage: Bacteria > Bacillota > Clostridia > Lachnospirales > Lachnospiraceae > Acetatifactor. Next base: position 47,485 of record JAFUKH010000010.1, read on the forward strand.
CCCGGAGAAGTCCTTTTACCATGCCGTCCTTACATTTCATATTCCATGGAACGTTCCAGAGATACTCTACGATACGGTGGTCCGCAAATGGTACGCGGGCTTCCAATCCCACATGCATGCTGGTTCGGTCCATACGGTCTAAAAGGGTCTGCATAAACCATTTCAGATTCAGGTAGGAGATTTCACGTCGTCGTTTTTCCTCAGGATTCTCGCCTATTAATACCGGTGTCTCTGCAATGGTCTGGTGATATGCAGCCCTTGCATACTCTTCTAATGGAAGCTTTGCTAACACATCGTCTTTCAGAAGCATGGTTCTGGGAGAAAAGTCCATGGACCAGGGGAAGCAGTCTGCTTCGAAGCATTCCTTCTTATGAAACCAAGGGTAACCGCCGAAGATTTCGTCCGCACATTCTCCGGTCAGGGTTACCTTGTTGTGATGGGCTACTTTTTCACAGAAATAGAGCATGGAGGCTTCTACATCTGCCATGCAGGGCAAGTCTCTGGCATCCACAGCCTTAAATAAATACTCATATAGATCCGTATTACAACATTCCAGATAATGGTGGCTTGAACCGGTGTATTCTACCATTTTATCTACCCAAGGACGATCCTGAGAGGGCTGGAAAGCGTTACTCTTAAAGTTGATATCATTGTCCTTGAAATCAAAGGAGTAGGTATCCAATTGTTTTCCCTGCTTCCGAAGTTCGCTGCTGCACACACTTGTTACCAGACTGCTGTCTACGCCGCCGGACAGAAAGGTACAGATAGGCACATCGGAAAGCATCTGAAGCTTAATGGCGTCGGTAACCAGATAGCGGGTTTTCTCTACCGTCTGTTCCCAAGAATCCTGGTGGGGAGTGCTTTCCAGCTTCCAGTAGGTTCTGGTTTGAAGAATGCCGTCGTGGAACTCTAAGAATTGTCCCGGCAGTACCTCACGGATATTCTTAAATACGCCTTTGCCGTAAGTCTTCGCCGGCCCTAAGCCCAGAATTTCACAGAAGCCTTCCCTATCTACAGTGGGTTTCACCCCCGGAAATGAAAGAATTCCCTTCAGCTCGGAAGAGAAAATTAAGGTACCATGCTGCATGGTATAAAACAGAGGCTTTACCCCCAAGCGGTCTCTGATAAGGTAGAGTTTATCCAAAGTCTCATCCCAGATACCGATGGAGAAGATACCATTCAGTTCTTGTACATAGTCGATACCATGAATCAGATAACCAAGTAGGATAACCTCCGTATCACAGGTAGTTTCAAAGTGAGCTCCTTGGGCTTCCAGGGCTTTTCGTAAAGTGGGCATGTTATAGATTTCACCGTTGAAGACGATGGTGGCACGGTGATTGCCCAAGTGTCTTGTCATGGGCTGCTGTCCCAGTGCAAGGTCAAGAATGGATAGTCGCACATGAGCCAGACCACAGTGTCTGGTCAGATACACATTTTCTTCATCAGGACCCCGGTGCTTTTGCACTTCATTCATCTGTTGCAGGACGGGATACCATTTGCCGGCATCCTCTGTATAATTCATCGAAAAGGTACTAAAACCTGCAATTCCACACATATTTTATTCCTTTCCTCCTTTCATAGATTTAGTCCTTACTTTGGTAGGATTGTAGAACGGGCTGGATCTGCTTATTTTCCAGCGCATGCTCTAAGGTTGGCTGTAGCCGGTCTACGTGAGCTACCAGAGAATTGGGCTTTTTCACATAATCATCTTGCCCAAAAGGAACAAAATATATATTCTTAGCATTCAGTAAAAGCCCGATATTTTTCATATTCATACCTAATCCATCGTTGGTAGAAATAGAGATGACCAATGGTTTATTATTGCGAAGATGTGCTTTGGCGGCCATCAGCACGGGGGTGTCCGTGATACCGCCTGCCAGCTTGGCGGCAGTATTGCCGGTGCAGGGCAGGATTACCAGAATATCCAGATAACCACTGGGACCGATGGGCTCAGCACCTTCGATGCAGAGGATAGGCTTTCGTCCGGTAATGGCTTCGATTTTCTCCAGATACATTTCCGGGGTGCCGAAGCGGCAGCTGATGGTCTGGGAGGCATTTGAGAGGATGGGGTAGAGGTCTGCGCCCATATCTTTTAACTTTTGGAGTTCCTGAAATGTTTTCTCAAAGGTACAGAAGGAGCCTGTCAGGGCAACGCCAATCTTTTTACCTTTTAATTCCATGTCGGATTCCTTTCTAAATCTTATTCAAAACATAATCTGCCAGATTTTCAGCGCAGCTTAAGGGGGCGTATTTACCGGGCAGGCCGGGACAGAACAGAACCTTCCGATGCAGGGAATCTGCGGCTTCGTAGTCTGCGCCTATCCGGTTAGAAGCAATGTCAATGGTGAGAGCGTCTTCTCTCATGTTTCGCAGGACATTTTCAGTAAGTACGGTGGCAGGGATGGTATTAAAAATATACTCAAAATGCTTCACACCCTTGGTCAGCCTGCTAAGGGGCATCACCTGGAAACCGAGGGCGGCAGCTGTTGCCAATTCCTGAGCCTGCCCAGAGCAGATTGTTACCTGAGCGGAAAGTCCTTTCAATTTATCTGCAAGTACTTTGCCGCATCGTCCGTAGCCAAGTACCAACGTTTTGCTTTGATGAAGATGTGTATTTTTATGCATCAGGGCTTCCAGGACAGCACCTTCTGCGGTAGCGATAGCATTATAAATTGCCAACGGTTCATCCAGCATAAAGTCATAGCAAGGGATTCCTCGTTTCTCACAGCCTCTTCGGAAATCGTCGGAGATTACACCACCGAATATCTTGTGCATTTTGCGCAGCATTCGCTGTAACTCAGTAAGAGGTGTCTTTAAAGTATCGTCTTCAAAATATAATGTGCCATTTTTCTCAAAAGGAATACCGCATACAATGACGGGGGCCTTGGAAATGGCCTCCTGGAGTGTCTCTGCATAGTAGACTTTTTCATTCGTAGGGCATCCTGTGGTACCATAGCAGATTACATCATATCCTCTTTTGGCAAATACATGTGCCATACCGGCTGTACGCTTATCCCCTCCAACAATGGCAAAATCGAATTTTTTCATAATATCAAACCGAGCCTTTCTGAAATTGCGAGTGGGTTATTCATTACTTTTTAAGGTATGTGGGAAATGGGAAAAGAGTGCATATTTATAAATAATAAAATGCTTTGCTATGCTAATTCGCTACTTGACAAAAGTGAAATGCCTTGTTATACTGAAGTTGATAGTAAGCAGAACGCTTGATCCACGTTTGTTAGGGAAAATTTCCCGGATAAACGTGGGTCAGGCGTTTTTTTATTTATTAATCTTTCAGAAGCAAGCGATTTCAAGGGAAGTGCAGACCGCAAGCTTGCTTGCAAGGTCGGCAGTTTACTTGAAATTATTTGGCGAGAAGCCAAATATGAGCAAAAGGAAAGCCTCGAAGAGGCAATTTTGCGAATTCTTCTGAAGGATGGTGATTCAATTAATAAGGAGGAAAAATATGGTTACAATCAGCAAATTCAGTTACGACAATCCAAGGTATCTCAATCTTTTGAAACGTAAGAGCAGTATTCCGGAGAAGGTAGAGGCCACCGTAAAAGAGGTACTCAAAAATGTGAAGGAGCGGGGAGATGAGGCGCTGTATGACTATATGAAGATGTTTGATGGTGTCGATATCCCGGAAATTGGCTTGTTTGTCTCAGAAGAGGAGTTCGCAAAGGCAAGAGAAATGGTATCGGAGGAATTCAAGGAAGCAGTGAAAAGAGCCTGTGACAATTTATTCCGATTTCACAGAAAGCAGTTGCCTAAGGGCTTCTGTGAGACCTATGAGAATGGTGCAGTATTGGAAAGGCGTTACACTCCTTTAAACAGTGTGGCGGTTACCGTGCCGGGAAATATGGCACCCCTTATTTCCACATTGTGCATGAACCTGGTTCCGGCTTTGGTGGCGGGAGTTCCCAATATTTACATACTGACAAAGCCAAGGGCAGACGGTACTATTGATGAACACCTTCTTTATGTGGCAGACTATCTGGGTGTGAAGAATTATTATAAGTTGTCCGGCTCTCAGGGACTGGCAGCAGTAGCTTATGGAACGGAGACTGTAAAGAAAGTGGATGCTATCACCGGCCCGGGGAATAATTACACCCAGATGGCGAAGAAGCTTTTGTTTGGTGAGGTGAAGATTGATTCCATTGCCGGACCTTCGGAGATTGTCGTTATTGCAGATGGGAAAGCAAATCCCACCTTTATCGCTGCGGATATGATGTCTCAGGCAGAGCACGGAACGGGCTTTGAGGCCAGTACCACCTTCTGCTTATCAGAGGCCCAGGCAAGGCAGATTAAAGAAGAGGTAAACCGCTTGTGTCAGGAGAATGATCTTGTGAACGCCACTAAGAAAACTTTTGAAAATTATGGAGATATCTTTGTGGTGGATTCTGTTCGGGAAGCGATAGCGGCGGTAAATGAGATTGCACCGGAGCATGCGGAATTATTATTAGAAGACTGTGCCGAAGCGTTGGAGAAATTGACCAATGCGGGAGCTGTGTTTGTAGGGGAATATAGTACAGAGCCGGTGGGAGACTATTTCTGTGGAACCAACCACATCCTTCCCACCTGTGGTACTGCAAGGTTTTCTTCCGGTATGTCCGTGCAGGAATTCATGCGTGGTTATAGTGTGATTCAGTATCCGGAGAAGGCACTTAAGGAAAATGCAGATTATATTGTAGAACTGGCGGAAGCAGAGGGCATGAGAGCTCATGCCCTGGCTGTGAAGGTGAGAGTGTAATATTACGAGCCATAAAGGGGCTGAATAGTATCTGCAATATTGAAATATTTATTAGGATACTTTTCAAAGAAAAAAACAGCCCTTTTTGTAGAAAATAGTATCTGGTAGCAGGAAATAAAGCATTAGATACCGGAAAGTACATTTGTGGGTATCTATGCGAAATTTTATATGCTGTAGAGAAAATTTGGAAGTTTATAGGGCAAAGTAGTATCATTTGATGTATCTATAGAATAAAAAATGCTTAGTAGATACCCTGTAGGGTATAAAATAGGTGAAAAGTAAGAGTAAAAGCCCAACAAGATTTTTTGTTGGGCTTTTGCGGCACATATGGTGATGACGGATTTTATATTAAAATATATTTAGCACATCCGCTCCCGCTCTGATAAAAGCAACAAATTCGTCAATTTCTGCAGAGATTTCATATTCTCCCTTTGTATAGAAGCTCATGTCCTTGGTAAGAATCCACTCGCCCTCAGGGAGGTATACTTTCTTGGAGGTCTGACCCTGTACGGTGATAGGAGCGAAGATAATATCATCGCCGAACATATATTGACCGTTTAAGGTATAGCAGATTTCGTCCTCCGGATATTCGAAGAACATGGGGCGCATTACCGGGTAGCCTTTTTCAGAAGCAGTCTTCATCTGGGCACTGATGTATGGGCGCAGACGCTCACGGAGAAGAACTAAATCCTTTAGAATTTCCAGATTTCTTTCACCGAAGCTCCAGAGCTCGTTGGGGTCACCGCTTGGCTCGATGATATTGCTCTTTTCGCCATGCTTAAGGCGGGAACCATGGAGACGCATCACCGGGCTGAATACGCCGAACTGGAACCAGCGCACTATCAATTCTCTAAAGTAGTCGCTTTCAATATCGGCACCGAAGAAGCCCCCGATATCGGTGTTCCACCAGGGGATACCACACATGGCCATGTTCAGTCCTGCATGTACCTGATGCTGTAAACTTTCAAAGGTGGAAGGGATATCGCCGGACCATACCAGAGAGCCGAATTTCTGGCTTCCAAGGTAAGCACATCTGGTTAGGGTAATGATATCGTCTCTGCCCATGGATTTGAAACCGTCATAGGCCAGCTTGGAGTAGTAGTAGGGGTAAAGGAGCCCTACCATGTCCGCACGGCCCTTGTGCCAGATAAGATTGTCGAACTGTTCCGGATGAATCTCCGGCTCGGCTTCGTCAAACCAAAGGGCATCCACACCGTTATCGATGTAGTTTTCCTTCAGTTTGCTCCATACGTATTCTCTGGTGGCAGGGTTGGTTACATCAATTTCTGCCTGCCATCCATAGAAATTAAATACTCTGTCGGAACCACGGGTAGTACGCATCAGCATATTGTTTTCGGACATATGCCGGTAGTTTTCACTCTTCTCGTTGATGGTGGGCCACATGGAGACAATCAGCTTGGTGCCCATTTCATGAAGCTCATCCGTCATTGCCTTGACATCCGGCCAATACTTTGGATCAAATTTGTAGTCACCCTGCTCTGTCCAATGGAAGTAATCGGCGATAATTGCAGAAAGAGGAATTCCAAGTTCTTTATATCGTCTGGCAACACTAAGAAGCTCTTCCTGGGTTTCGTAGCGAAGGCGGCTTTGCCAAAAGCCCATGCCCCAGTCCGGCATCTTGGGAGCGTGCCCTGTTAAGTCTGCAAGGATGGAGCAAGCCTCTTTGGGAGTACCGCCGATGATTACATAATCAATTGCCTGACAGCAATCACTGCTAAAGCGGGTTCTGTTATGACTCAGCTCTGCAAGCCCCGTAGAAGGTACATTCCACAAAAATCCGTAGCCCAGAGAGGAATATACATATGGAATGGTGCACTTTGCATTCAGATTCACGATATCAATAGAGGAGCCTTTCAGGTCGAATGGATTGTCCCAGCTATGTCCCATTCCGAAGAAGTGCTCACCTTCATTGGGCTCGAAGGTGACTCTGGCATTCCACAGACCGCTACCCTTATTGGTGTAATGGTGAAAGCCATAGCCAAAGTTTTGTTCCGGCTTTTCTTCCAAAATCTTCTTATCATCGTAATAGTAGGCGGTTTTTCCGTCTTCTTCCAGAATTACACGTAATTTGCCGCTTTGCAGGGAAATACTCTTTTCTGATTCTTCAATCTGTACTTCGCATTGTCCCGGGATAAGGGAATAATTCTCTTCTATAAATTGGCAGCCGGGAAATCCCTGAAAGCGAATGGTATTTTCACCGCAGGAGGAGATACGGATTAATTCACCGTTCATGGAGTAGAAAATGGAGTTATTTTCGATTCTTGTATTTTTCATAAAGGGCTCCTTTCATGTGATTGTGGCTTTACGCCGGAATTGACTGTTGATATAATTATATTGTCCTGTGAAAAGATAATCTATAAAATTTTTGATACACAATATAACAATATTGACCTAGTAGGAGTAAAATGGAAAGAGAGAATTTTAGGGAAGCCTTGCAGCGTGGAACCACGGCTTTTCCGGTGGCAATTTATAATATTACATTCAGCAGGCATCAGCAGCTTTTGGCGCATCTGCATTATCACAATGAGTTTGAGTTGTTGGTTGCTACCAAGGGAAGTCTTTGCATTCAGATGGAGGAGAATTGTTTTACCATTGCGCCCGGAGAGGGGATATTTATCAATTCCGGAAGGCTACATACCATTACTGCCGGTGGAGAAGGTGAGCATGGGTTTATCGCCGTGGTGTTTGATTATACGCTGATTTGCAATGAGTATGAGGTAATATTTGCGAAGTATGTTCAGCCATTACTAACCGGAAGTTTGAAGGTTGAAGAGAAGCTGCCGCCGGAGATATGTGAGAGGATTCATTCTATTTGCAGGGCTTACGAGGCAGAGGAATTTGACAACGAGTTATATATTAAGCAGTGCGTTCTTAATATTTTTTATCTTCTGATGAAGGATGCGGAGAATACTAAGCCTATGGTACACAGCAGCAAAAGTCTGCTGGTGAAGGAGGTTTTGGATTATATCAGAAGAAATTACGGAGAGCCCATTTCATTACAGCTTCTGGCAGACCAGGTACATGTGAGCAAGGAGTATTTGTGCAGGACTTTTCGGGTACTTTCGGGGTCTGCACCGATAGAGTTCTTAAATCGTTACCGAATCCGGCAGAGTACCTTTCTGCTGGCACAGACCGACAAAAGTGTTTCAGACATTGCCCAGGCTTGTGGCTTTAATCACAGCAGCTATTATGGTAAATTATTTTATGAATACATGGGGTGTACTCCCACAGAGTATCGGAAAAGAAATACATAAATTTCCAAAGATGGGAGAGACTATGAATAAAAGATTTTTAAACAGGAGTTTGGGACATTGATTTATTTATTCGTAATTTTGCTGTTGGTGGCGTATGCCCTGACCATTTCTTACACCAGCTATCGCATTGCGTTTCTGGCACCTAAAAGGCAACCGGGAGATGCACCGTCCATGCCCAGCGGAGCGCAGTATTTGGATTATAAGGAAACTATAGACGGCTGTATAAAGGAGATTATGGACAGACCCTTTGAAGGGATTGCAATTACTTCCTTTGATGGGCTTAAGCTGTTTGGAAGATATTATCATGTGAAAGAAGGAGCCCCGTTACAGATTCAGTTCCATGGGTATAAAAGCAGCGGTTTTGTGGATTTCTGCGGAGGGACTAAGCTTGCCATAGAGCTGGGATACAATGTGTTGGTGGTGGATCAGCGTTCTCATGGAAGAAGCGAGGGTTCTACCATTACCTTTGGCGTGCAGGAGCGTAAGGATTGCCTCAGCTGGATTGACTATGCCCTGAAACGTTTTGGGGAGGATACAAAGATTGTTCTGGCAGGAATTTCCATGGGAGCAGCAACGGTTCTGATGGCAAGTGATCAGGAGCTGCCCGCCAATGTAAAAGGAATCATGGCGGATTGTCCTTACTCTTCTCCAAAAGAAATTATCTGCAAGGTGGGGAGGGAAATGCATTTCCCATTGATACTGTTGTATCCTTTTATTAAGCTGGGGGCGCTGGTGTTTGGCAGGTTTCATCTGGAGGAGAGCAGTGCTGTGGAAGCAGTGCCCAAGGCTAAGGTTCCCATTTTGCTGATTCATGGGGAAGCAGATAAATTCGTACCCTGCGATATGAGCCGGGCGATCAAGGTGGCAGGTGGTGACAACATAGAGCTTCATACTTTTCCGGGAGCTACCCATGGTATGAGCTACATGGTAGATGCTGAGCGGTATGAGGAGATAACCATAGCGTTTTTAGAGAGAATAATGGATGATAAAGATGATATAACGAAATAGATGAAGAAGTATATATAATTATCTTGACAATATAGGATATATACTATATTCTGTAAATAGAAAAATATACAGGAGTATTATGCCAGTTATTTCAAGGTTTTATGGTATTACAATAAAGATGTATTTAAGACAGAAAGAACATAATCCACATCATCTTCATGCAGTATATGGAGAGAATGTAGGGTTATTTGATATTCAGACAGGCGAGATGTTTGAAGGAGATATATCTGTAAAGCAGCGTCAGATGGTAGAGGCATTCATTCAAGAGAATAGAGAGCATTTATTGGAAATGTGGGAAAGCCAGAAGTATGAATTGATTCCTTGGGCATCGTAGGAAGGAGGGAGACTGTGCATCATAAGATTGAAGAGGTAAAGGTACTACCGGATTATTATATTGAGACCCGTTTTTTGGGGGGAGCAGTAAAGAAGTATGATGTAAAGAAGCTTTTTATTGAATTCCCTCAGTTTAAAAGATTTGAGAATAATATGGAGCTGTTTACGGATATACAGGTAGATATGGGCGGTTACGGCGTATCGTGGAATGATGAGCTGGATTTGGATGCAGAGACGATATGGGAAGACGGCATTTTGATTGAGCAGACTCCGGAATCTAATATCAACAAGCTATTGGCATATCAGCTTTTGATGGCAAGAAAGAGTGCGAATGTTACGCAAAAGCAGCTGGCTGAAATCACCGGGATTTATCAAGGGGATATCAGTAAGATTGAAAGAGGAATAGGGAATCCATCATTAATGACACTAAGCAGATTGGCAGAAGGCTTAGAGATGCAATTGGATATTAAGTTTGTGTCGAGAGGTTGAGCGAGGAATAATTAACATATTGAAATCGAACAAATGTTCTGATATAATGAAGTTCCGGAGATAAAGGAGGTAAGACATGTCAGAGCATGAAGCAATAATGATTCTAGCCAATAATCCCAATATTGTACCGGTGCCGGTGATTGCATCCTTTAATAATAAGGGCGAAGTAGTTCCTCTTTATTTCAGTGTGGAAGGCCTGCGGCTGAAAGTGGACCATCTGCTTTTTGCGGATAAGAAGATGAGTGACGTGACAACCTATCGGTGTGAAGTCACATTCTCGGATAGAGTACAGCAGATAACCTTGAACTACCATAAACGTGCAGGGATTTGGACATTGAATAAGATAAAGTAAGCATAAAACAGGCGTCGGCAGAATATCATATTACTATAAATAGGGATAGTATAAGGGGGATATTATGCTGGCATTTATCTTATATTTGTGGAATTTGGTACAGACTGCGGAGTGATGAAGAAAACCCCCACGAGTATTGCTCGTGGGGGTAGTATTTTAGCTGAAGTAACGTTTAAGAAGTCCTTCAAACGCCTTGCCATGTCTTGCTTCATCGCGGGCCATTTCATGCACGGTATCGTGGATAGCGTCAAGATTTAACTCTTTTGCTCTCTTAGCGAGGTCGAACTTACCTGCGGTTGCACCGTTCTCAGCGTCAACTCTCATCTCAAGATTCTTCTTGGTAGAAGCGGTAACTACTTCACCGAGGAGCACAGCGAATTTTGCAGCATGTTCAGCCTCTTCCCAAGCTGCCTTTTCCCAGTATAAACCGATTTCAGGATAACCTTCTCTGTGAGCTACACGAGCCATAGCAAGGTACATACCTACTTCTGAGCACTCGCCTTCAAAGTTAGCTCTAAGATCCATCATAATATCTTCCGGTGCACCCTGTGCAACACCTACAACGTGTTCAGCTGCCCAAGTCTTCTCACCTGACATCTCATTGAACTTCTCTGCAGGAACTCCACAAACAGGGCACTTGTCAGGAGCTGCATCTCCCTCATGAACATAACCACATACGCTACATACATACTTCTTCATAATCATTTTCTCCTTTTCTTAAATAAATTATTGTGTTTAGTGTTTACAAATTTTTTTCGCTGCATACATTACAGCAGTTTTTACATCTTCCGTAGAAATAGGTGACACATCCGGTAATCTCTCCATCGAAATTCTTGCCGGCGATACTACATGTATCCGGTAAGGTTTCAACGTCCAGATCGATTACGCTACCACAGTCGTTACAGATAAAATGGTAGTGTTCAGAGGTGTCTGCATCGAAATGATCTACACCGTCACCCATTCGAATTCTTTGAATCTCACCGATTTCAGCAAGTAAGGTAAGGTTACGATACACTGTACCCAAGCTGATATTAGGATTCTCCCGGCGGACATTCGTATATACCACGTCTGCGGTAGGATGATCCTTGCGAGTCATAAGAAATTGTTTAATTTGCTCTCGCTGTTTACTTCTCTTCAGTGCCATCAGGTTTTCCTTTCTTGAAATCAGTAATGATTACTAATATTAATATAGCACAACTTTTTAAAATGTCAATACATTTTTCGAGAAAAATTTTCATATTTTTTTTATAAGATTATTCTTTCTTATTTATACATATTGGGGAAGGATGTGTTAAGATATAATACAGAGATATTCGGAGGGAGGGGGCATTTATGAAGTTCAAGACCAGACTGGTTGTAACGTTTGTAACGATTATTGCGATTCCACTGGTGTTGTGTGCAATTGCGTTCCTGGTTATCAGTATATATTTAATGAATGTGCGAAATGGTTATCCGCTGAAGGAATTGGACTATTCATTGATTACCAAGGTTCATATGCTGGTGTCTCATCAGCTTTTGGTGGATATGATTATTGCAATGATTCTGATTCTGATATTTACCGGATGGCTTTTGACCCGTTGGATTCAGAAAAGTGTATTTAATCCATTGAGAGAGCTGAATGTGGCCATGACCAAGATAAAAGAAGGAGATTTTGATTACACCTTGCAGACAGATGCAAAGGGTGAAATCGGAGATTTATATCGAAACTATGAGGATATGCGACTCCGGCTGAAGGAATCTACGGAAGAAAATGCCCAGCATGAGAAGCAGAATCGGGAGCTGATAAGTAATATTTCTCATGATTTGAAGACGCCGATTACAGCTATCAAGGGATATGTGGAAGGAATTTTGGACGGCGTAGCAGATACACCGGAGAAGAAGGACAAGTATCTCAGAGCCATCTATAATAAGGCTACGGATATGCAGAAGCTGATTAGTGAGCTTACGGTTTATTCCAATGTAGAGAATAATCGAATTCCGTACAACTTCCACCAGATTAATGTGGCGGACTACTTTAAGGATTGTGTGGAAGAGGTCGGTATGGATCTGGAGAATCGCAATATAAGATTGGATTATTCTAATCTGGTAAGTAGTGATACCGTCATTATCGCTGACCCGGAGCAAATGAAGAAGGTCATAAATAATATTATCAGCAACAGTGTAAAATATATGGATAAGAAAAACGGAGAGATTGATATTCGTATTTTGGACGAGCTGGATTCCGTGCGAATTGAGATTGAGGACAATGGTAAGGGCATTGCCCAGAAGGATCTGTCCAAGATATTCGACCGCTTCTATCGTACCGATGCATCTCGCAATTCTATGCAGGGCGGCAGTGGTATAGGCTTATCCATTGTAAAGAAAATTATCGAAGACCATGGTGGATACATATGGGCGACCAGCAAAGAGGGCGAAGGAACCTGTATCCATTTTGTAATAAGAAAATATAAAGAGTTAACACCGAATTCGTAGTGGAGGTTGTAGAATATGAGTAAGATCTTGATTATTGAAGATGAAGTTGCAATTGCAGAGTTAGAGAAAGATTATTTAGAACTTAGTGATTTTGAGGTAGAAGCAAAGCATACCGGTGATGAGGGACTGCAAGCAGCCCTTGAAGGAGATTTTGATTTGGTGATTTTGGATTTGATGCTTCCGGGTATGGACGGTTTTGAAGTATGCAAGAAGATTCGTCAGGAGAAGAATATTCCTATTTTGATGGTGTCTGCCAAAAAGGATGACATCGACAAAATCAGAGGCCTTGGCCTTGGTGCAGACGATTATATGACCAAGCCTTTCAGCCCCAGCGAGCTGGTAGCCCGTGTGAAGGCACATATGGCCCGTTATGAGAGATTGGTTGGTGCCGGTCAAAAAGCCCAGAATGATATCGTGGAAATCCGCGGAATTCGCATTGACAAGACCGCACGTCGTGTATATATCGATGGAGAGGAGAGAAACTTCACTACCAAGGAGTTTGATTTACTCACTTTCCTTGCAGAGAACCCTAACCATGTATATACGAAGGAAGAGTTGTTCCGGGAAATCTGGGATATGGACTCCATTGGTGATATTGCAACCGTAACCGTTCATATTAAGAAGATTCGTGAAAAAATCGAGCCGGATACTGCAAAGCCTCAGTATATCGAAACTATCTGGGGTGTGGGATACAGGTTTAAAATATAATGGCGTTGACAAAATGAAGTAGAGATTTTAGAATGTAAATAGAAAAGGTGTTGCCGATAGACGGCTAGTCCTTAGTAAATAGTGTACAAAAAGTAACCGTTACCTTGGCTGGGGCGGTTACTTTTTTGTGCTTTCGATATACGCTATCAAAATCGTTACAATTATGGTAAGAACCATAAATACGATGGAAAGGATTTCAAAATCACTCATAAGTCAGCCCTCTCTTTCGTAAGATTTCCCGACATACTCAGGATCTCTATGTAAACAGAGGGTCACAGTCCCTCTGGAAGAAGGACTAACCGCTACCGTTATGGCAACACCCATGGGTATAGTTTAGCAAAAGGAAGCATGATTTGCAATAGAATAAAACTATAACATTAGTTGCAACGTTGTTTGTTTATGATTCTGTCATAATATAGACAACGCTTTTATTTTATTAGATGATATAATAAAGAGGTGATGGGAGGTGTTCATGTTTTGAAGTATAAGAGTGCAACTAAATTGCCAATTGAATTGATAGAGCAGATACAGCAATATGTTCAAGGAGAGTACATTTATATTCCTATTAAAGAGAAAGCGGCAGATGGTAATATGACAGATTATGCCATTGAAATATAAAAAAGGGATGAACATATATATACGAAACATTTGGAAGGTGTGAAAAATGCTAGGCTAGCCCTGGACTATTCCTTATCAGAGTCGAGTATAAGGCGGATTATTATTCATCAACGAGGGAGGTATGGCGAAATGAGGGATTATATTAATGCAATTTTGTATGATTGGGATATGGAAGATGAGGAAGTAAAGCAAATATATGATTCAGTGTGGCAAGTGGGAGATAAGTATGTCCTGAAGGTATATGATAATGTGACTATGCTGGAAAGAAACATAAGAATTATATCGATATTATCTGATTTGGAGATTCCGGTAGGACGTTTGATTCCGAATAGAAATAATTTGACATATTCAAAAGATGAACATAACTACTATATTTTAACAGAAAGATTAAAAGGAAGTAATATCGTCGGTCTAGAGGAGTTAGACAAATTAAGTTACAAGATGGGAAAAATAATTGCTGATTTACATAATGCATTTTTGCAATGTGAAAAGCAGGATGATTTTTGGGAGAATAACTTGTTGCTGGAAATGAAAGGCTGGATTGCAGATACCTTTATTAGAAAGGGCTGGGGCGATGTCAATAAAAATCGTTATGATGATACATTACTAAATTTGGAGAGCTTGTATGGTACATTGCCAGTCCAGTTAATACATAGAGATGTACATTTTGGCAATTTTCTATTTGATAATGGCAATTTTTCGGGCTACATAGATTTTGATTTAAGTCAGAAAAATATTAGAATATTTGATATATGTTATTTTGTTCTTGGCTTATTGTCTGAGGAAGAAAAAGTTGATATTACCCAGGAAAAATGGTTTGAGATTTTAAAAGACGTATTTCGGGGCTATAATGAGGTGAATAAGTTGTCGCTACAAGAAATAAAGGCTGTTCCGTATGTAATGAAGTCAATAGAACTGTTATTTGCAGCGTGGTTTTTGAATCAAAATGATAAGAAATGTAGTGAAAACGCTGTTGCAATATTGAATTTTATAGATGATAATATGGAAAGGATAATGGATGCATTAAAAATGTAATGATTGGAAGGACGTTATGAAAACCGAAATACTCTACGAAGATGAAACCATATTGGTAATAAAGAAGCCGGCCGGCCTCGCTACCCAGACCTCGAAAATCGGGGAGCCGGATGTGGTTAGTGAATTGAAAAAGTACCTTGCGGAGTGCGGCAAGAAGAATCCGTATATTGGAGTAGTGCATCGTCTGGATCAACCAGTAGAGGGGCTGCTGGTATTTGCAAAGAATAAGGATGCTGCGGCGGGATTGACGAAGCAGTTTTCCGGCGGGACATTGAATAAGCGGTATTATGCTCTTGTCTGTGGAAAACCTTTCGCTCAGGAAGGTGAGCTCGTGGATTATCTTGTGAAGGAAGGTAATCTGGCAAGGGTGGTACCGGAGGGAACCACGGAAGCAAAAAAAGCGATTCTTCAATATAAAGTAGTGAAAACTATGCCGGAAGGGCTTGCTCTTTTGGACATACATATCGACACCGGAAGATTTCATCAAATTCGCGTGCAGATGTCCCATGCAGGAATGCCCCTTTTGGGAGATACCAAGTACGGCAGTGATGCATCTATTTCTTTTAGCAGAGAAGTGGGAGTCCGTCAGGTGGCATTGTATGCCTATGAGTTGGAGTTTAAGCATCCCATTACGAAAAAGGCTATGCACTATGAACTGAAACCGGAGAGTTTTCGGCAGTAAGGGATTCTGCTTGTAACTATTCAGAGCATATTCGCATGGCTCTGAATAGTTACACATCGTTAATAAATTTTCGGTGTATCGTAAGAAGCGACAGATTTACCATAAAAAACGTAAAAACGAAGAAAAATTTAGCGAAAATTGAATTGTCAACAAAAAAAATTTATGATAATGTTTTACTGTTAAGAATGTTAACACAAACCCAAGGTACGGAGGAATGATTCAAAATGGAAAAGATTTATTCAGGTAAAACAAAAGATGTTTACAAACTTGAAAACGGCAATGTAATGTTAAAGTTTAAGGATGATTGTACCGGTAAAGACGGTGTATTCGATCCGGGCGAGAACTCTGTCGGATTAACTATCGAAGGTATCGGTAAGGCTAATTTACAGACCTCTATTCATTATTTTGAATTACTTAAGGAAGCTGGCATCAAGACTCACTATGTAAGTGCTAATCTTGAAGATGCTACTATGGAAGTTCTTCCTGCAACCGTATTTGGTCATGGTTTAGAGGTAATCTGCCGTCTCGTTGCAACCGGAAGCTTCATCCGCAGATATGGCGAGTATATCGCAGATGGTACTGTATTAGAGGGTGGCTATGTTGAGTGTACTTTCAAGAACGACGCTTTAGGTGATCCTCTTGTTACCGGTGAAGGTCTTGCAGCACTTGGCGTTATGACTCCTGCAATGTTCGAAAGCATGAAGGAGCAGACCTTAAAGATTACCAAGATTGTAGCTGATGATTTAAAGACTCTTGGTCTTGACCTTTGGGATATCAAGTTTGAGTTTGGTTATAACAACGACGAAGTAATCCTTATCGACGAAATCGCTTCTGGTAACATGCGTGTTTACAAAGATGGCAAGATCGTTGATCCTGTTGAATTAACCAAGATTATTAATAACAGATAATTTATGATACATAAAAGTCGCATCCTACTCGGATGCGACTTTTTTTATATATGGGGGAAGAGTCGATTATTTCGGTCTTACAGTAAGGTTAGTAATTAATCCGTTTTCATCAACATTACGAACAGTGGCAATAGCCATGATATTGTAACCACCGAAGTTAGCGATAAACTCAGCCTGAGTATCATTTACAACCTCTGCTTCTGAGATAGAGTACTGACGGAAGCCGAACTTATTACGGAAGAACATATTGATGGCTTCTTTTCCGTAAATGTGATATTCTCTTTGAGAAGCTGAATTGGTACAGTAATCACAGATAATGCCATCACTGGAGAATAACTCGGCAAGGCCTGCGAAGTCTTTGTTTTCCATTTTTTCTACATATTTTTCAATCGGTCTCATATCCATACTCCTCCTTAATATACCTTCTCTGAATTTAAAAGTGCATCAGTTCCGCCGTCTACGAACATGATGTTACCGTTTACACCGCGTGCTGCTTTCGAGGAAAGGAATACCATAACCTCGGCGATTTCCTCCGGGTCCATCAGACATTCCTGCCCGTACTTAGTAGGGATGGGAAGTGCATTTAACGCCATCTTAGCAGAAGTACTCATGGTTGCGGTCATTGCGGTATGAACATTACCGGGAGCTACTGCATTGATGCGGACACCGTTTGCTGCCCAAGAAGAAGCTACACGTCTTACCCATCTTGCAAGAGCGTACTTGGTGGAAACGTAAAGGCTGTTGCCTACGGATAGATTGGTCTCATCCATTGCAGAAACAAGGCTTAAAACTCTCTTCTCGTCGCCGATGTTATTAAGTAAATCTACGATATCCTTACGACCGGCACCCTGTGAAATGGTGTTGGATACGGTTACCACACAGCTGCCGCCCTTTTTCTTAAGAAGGTCGTATACTCCTTTTGCAACGGCTACTGTTCCGAAATAGTTTAAAGAAATAATCAGGGGAAGGTTGCCGCAAGCACCGGATACGCCTGCATTACAAATCATGCCGTCCAGACCTTCGGGATGAAGCTCGTGAAGCTTATCGATAGCTTCCTGTCTGCCTTCCGGAGTAGCTAAGTTTACACAGATATCGCCACCCTTTAAGTCGATATTGATTACCTCATGACCCTGCTCTAATAAAAGTTCTTTTGTCTTTGCTCCGATACCGCTGGAAGCACCTGTAATTGCATATACACCCATTTTTCTTTCCTCCTCGATACAATGCTTGTGTTTTGCTGTTAAGTTCAGTATAATCAAAACTGATATCTTATAAATAACCAAAATAGATAAAAATGAGGATACCAGATTATGCTGACTTATGATTTGGCAGAGCGTGGAAAGCGTACCATGTATGAGTTTCTCTATGAGAAAATGAAAGAAGATATTATGCAAGGCGTATTGAAAGCTGGGGAAAAGCTGCCTTCCAAGCGTGCCATGGCAGAGCATATGGACGTCAGTATCAAGACCGTAGAGAATGCCTACAACCAGCTCTTGTTGGAAGGATACATCACTTCGGAAGAGAAGAAGGGGTATTTTGTAAGTAAGCTTGCCAAGGGAAGTGCTGCGGTGGCGGGATACACTGCTTTTTCCACCAGGTATAAGGAAGAAGAGGTTCTGGCGGACTTCACTGCCCACAATATTGACTATGAGAAATTCCCTTTCGCCAGCTGGGCCAAGGTGATGCGTGAGACCTTGACGGATTATGATACCACACTACTTAAGATGGTTCCCTTTAATGGGGTAGAGGAACTGCGCATTCAGATTGCGGAGCACTTGTACCGATATCGTGGCATGCAGGTATCTCCCGATCGTATCATCGTGGGAGCCGGTACGGAGTATCTGTATGGACGATTACTTCAGCTTCTGGGTAAGGATGCTTTCTACGCCGTGGAGAATCCCGGATACAAGAAAATCTCCCGACTGTACGATGCAAATGGGGTAAAGTGGACCTACATTGATATTGATAAAAGCGGAATGAACGTAAAGGCATTGGAGGCTTCGGGAGCTAATGTGGCACATGTCTCTCCGGAGCATCATTATCCGGTGGGAATTGTGACACCTATTGGACGCAGGCAGGAACTTCTCGCCTGGGCGGCAGAGGAGCCGGGACGTTATATCATTGAGGATGACTACGATTGTGAATTCCGTTTGGTGGGAAGGTCCATTCCCTCCTTGCAGTCCATGGATACCAACCATCGCGTGATTTATATGAATAATTTTTCCAAGACTATGGTGCCGTCCCTGCGTGTCAGTTATATGGTGCTGCCGGAGAAACTGATGGAGCGGTATATGGCCACCATGAGTTTTTATTCCTGTAGTGTGTCGGGATTTGAGCAGTACGCTCTTGCTCGCTTCATGGAAAGAGGATACTTTGAGAGACACATCCGTAGAAGTATCAATTACTACAGACAACAACGGGATAAAATCAGGGGAATGTTCCGTGCATCCTCGTTACATAAGATTAGTAGAATCATTGAAACCGGTGCAGGAACTCATTTTCTTCTGAGAGTGGATACGGATTTAAGTGATGTAGAAATAAAATGGGCGGCCAAGGAACGGGGCATTCTGATTCAGTGCTTGTCAGAGTATTGTTTTGAGAATCAGCAGCTTTATAGGGGCTTTTTGATTATCAATTATTCCGATATGGAAGAGGAAAGATTGAAAAAAGCAATCCGGGAGTTGGAGGAGCTTTTTGGCGTAGAATAGCGGTTTTCCGCATGTTGACAGGGCGTCAACATGGTCAAATCAAGGAGTTGCTTTCTTATTTTCGGGTAGGAAGCTATACTGAATTTGTCCTGCAGGAGACAAAACGTGAAAGGAATATTGGTTATGGCAGAATTTGGAGAAAATTTAAAACGAATCAGAGAAGAAAAAGGAATGACCCAGCAGACGCTGGCGGACTACTTATATGTAACAAGACAGGCGGTGTCACGCTGGGAGGGAGGCTCTAGGTATCCGGATTTGATGACCGCCAAGAAGATGGCAGAGTTTTTGGAAACATCAGTAGATGAACTGCTGGCAGAGGATGATATGAAGGCATATGTGGAGAAGAGTGCAATCTTTGAGAGTGGTAGGGCAAAGAATGCGCAGGTGGTGATTACGGCGCTGGCATTTATGTGCTCGATAGTAATGAGCGTGCTTTACCTTGCAAACTATTTTATAGTGGATGCATTTATCATTTCCTCATGGAGCGAGACGGCCAAGTGTCTTTTGCTTACTATCGTACTGGGATATGCTACTTACATGGCGTTGATGGTCAAAATCAATCAGAAGGTTGCTGCAATTATTGCTTGTTTATATTTTGGAACAGCAATTATTACCGGACTTGCGTGCTTTGTCGGGGAAACGGGCTTTACCAAGGCGGCACTAATCAGTGCAACTGCATTAAATGTCGGATTCTTGGTAATCTGTATACGGTTCTTCTACAGTAAGCTGATTACAAGTCCGGTAGCGATATATGTGGCAGCAGGAGTGTATGCAATTATTGGATTTATAAACTATTTTACCGGATTTATGGCCGAGATTCCCATGGAGATTTTCCGGGATGTGTTTATCCTCCATACCTTTGCTTTGTTGGAAAATCTGTTGGTGCTGGGACTTCTGGTGGTTATGGCTCATGTACTGCATAAGAAGAGAAAGAGAGCTGCAAGATAGTGTGGGTGTCAATGAAAACAAACTATTGATAATTTGATGATAGTAGATTAATCTAAAGATATAAAAAGGTACTACCGATAGACGGTTAGTCCAAAGTAAATAAGTTTGACAAAAATGCCGCTTAGTTTACCAGACGTGGGCGGCTATTTTTGTGCTTTGTTGTAACTCGTCGAGTATCCAGCTTCGTAGATGGTGGCGAGAAGTTGAATTTCGGTTGAAGAAAGTATCTATATAATTTTTCTTGCTTCTAAGACACCAAACAATGTGTTATGTAAACTGTTTTCTGCTTATTACCCCCCTTTAAAGTACCCCCCACGGAAAAATATTTTGTAGGATACCTTTTTTATGGAAAATCGGTATCCCACACTCTAATTTTTAAGGAGGAGATACTTTCAAACTGAATTTGGTTAACATAACATGACCTTGAGTGTCTTTCGAAGGCGTAATTTCACATAGATACTCATGGGTGGAATGGTTCCTCGATTTGCAATACAGGACACTTTTTTTACAATGAGTGTCCTTTTTTCTTGCCCACTCATGTGTTATGATATAAGCACATGAGTGGGCGTAGCCTGCGTTTTTTGGGACGAAAGCAAGGAGGTCAATATGGGGGCATATTATTTAGCAATTGATATAGGTGCATCCAGTGGGCGTCATATTCTTTCTCATATGGAGAACGGGAAACTGATTTTGGAAGAGGTTCATCGTTTTCCAAATGGGCTTCATGAGAAGGATGGCGAGAAGTGCTGGGACTATGAAGCACTGTTTAACGAAATTAAGACAGGACTAAAAAAATGTAAGGAAATCGGCAAGGTTCCTGCCAGCGTAGGTATTGATACCTGGGGTGTTGACTTTGTGTTATTGGATGAGAATGACAAGGTATTAGGTAATACTGTAGGTTATCGTGACGACAGAACCCAGGGCATGGATGAGGAAGTGTACAAAATCATCCCTCACGAGCAGCTTTACCTGCGTACTGGTATCCAGAAGGCTATCTTCAACACCATCTATCAGTTGATGGCTGTGAAGAAGGGACATCCGGAGTACTTAGAGCAGGCGAAGACATTTTTAATGGTGCCTGATTATTTCCACTACTTATTAAGTGGTAAGAAGTCTAACGAATATACCGAGGCTTCTACCTCTCAGTTATTAAATCCCGAGACCAAGGAATGGGATAAGGAGTTAATCGAAATGCTTGGAATTCCTTCCGAGATGTTTTTACCAATCTCTGTTCCCGGTACCGTACTTGGAGATTTAACCGCAGAGCTTCAGGAGGAGCTGGGCTTCAACTGTAAGGTAGTGCTTCCTGCAACTCACGACACCGGCTCTGCAGTACTTGCTGTTCCGTCCAACAATCCGGATACCGTATACATCAGTTCCGGTACTTGGTCTCTGATGGGTGTGGAGCGTATGGAAGCAGATTGCAGCTTAGAGAGTATGGCTCATAACTTCACCAACGAGGGCGGTTATCAGTATCGTTTCCGTTATCTGAAGAATATCATGGGTCTTTGGATGATTCAGAGTGTAAAGAAGGAGTTGAAGGAAGAGCAGGGTATTGATATTTCCTTCGGTGAGCTTTGCGCAGAGGCTGCAAAGCAGAGCATTACCAGCTTAGTGGATTGTAACGACGGCAGATTCCTTGCACCGAAGAATATGACCAAGGAGGTGCAGGCAGCTTGCGCGGAGAGCGGTCAGCAGGTTCCTCAGACTCCGGCAGAGATTGCATCTGTTATTTATAATAGTTTAGCTAAGTGCTATGCAGAGACCATCGAGGAGATTCAGGAGATTACCGGCAAGACCTACGACAGTATCAGTGTAGTGGGTGGTGGTGCCAACGCAGAGTACTTAAATGTACTTACCGCAAAGTACACCGGCAGAACCGTATTTGCGGGTCCTACCGAAGCAACCGCAATCGGTAACCTGATGGTTCAGATGATGGTAGGCGGTGAGTTAACCGATCTTAATAGTGCGAGAGATTGCGTATTTGCATCTTTCGACGTAAAAACATATAACAATTCAGAACCTAGCGAATTGAATTAAATTTTGAACGTCAAGCTTGCTTGTAAGGGCAAAATTTGAATTCAATTCATTTGGTGAGAACCAAATATGAGCAAAAGGAAAGCTGTGAAACAGCGATTTTGCGAATGGTTCTGAATTGTAAAAGATACATTATATTTAATCTTAGGAGGATTATAAAATGAGCGTTAAATCAAGATACGAAGAAGCGAAAGCTATGTACGCTGCATATGGCGTAGACACTGACAAGGCAATTGAAATCTTAAAGAATGTACCTGTTTCCGTTCACTGCTGGCAGGGTGATGATGTTAAGGGATTTGATCAGGATGGTCCTTTAACAGGTGGTATCCAGACTACCGGTAACTATCCGGGTAAGGCTAGAACTCCGGAAGAGTTAATGGCAGATATGGACAAGGCTATGAGCCTTTGCCCGGGTAAGAAGAAAATCAATGTTCACGCATGCTATGCTATTTTCGAGGATGGCGAGTGGGTTGACAGAGATAAATTAGAGCCTAAGCACTTTGCTAAGTGGGTAGAGTTTGCAAAAGAGAGAAACATGGGTATCGACTTCAACCCTACCTTCTTCTCCAGCCCTAAGGTAAAGGATGGTTTAACCTTATCCAGCCCTGACAAAGAGACCAGAGATTTCTGGATTGAGCACGGTAAAGCTTGTATCCGTATTTCTGAGTACTTTGCAAAGGAGACCGGTATTCCTTGTGTAATGAACATCTGGACCGGTGATGGTTACAAGGATGTTCCTGCAGATCGTATGGGACCTAGAATGAGATATAAAGAGTCTATTGAAGCAATCTTAGCTGAGCCTTTTGATAAGAACTTAGTTAAGCCTTGTGTAGAGTCAAAGGTATTCGGTATTGGTGTAGAGTCCTTTACCGCAGGTAGTGCAGAGTTCACTTTAACCTTCGCTGCAACTCACGAAGGTTGCTTACCTCTTATGGACAATGGTCACTATCATCCTACAGAGGTGGTATCTGACAAGATTCCTGCACTCCTTTGCTTCTTCCCTGAGCTTGCTCTTCATGTTACCCGTGGTATCCGTTGGGATTCCGACCATGTAGTGGTATTTGATGATGAGACCAAGGAAATCGCAAAAGAAATCGTTCGTAACGATGCACTTGATAGAGTATATATCGCTCTTGACTTCTTTGATGCAAGTATCAACCGTGTATCTGCATGGGCAAACGGTATCCGTTCTATGGAGAAGGCATTATTGAATGCATTGGTTACACCAAATGCTATGTTAAAAGATCTTCAGGATAACAATGAGTTTACCAAGCTTATGAGCATGCAGGAAGAAATGAAGACCATGCCTTTCGGTGATGTATGGAATTACTACTGTGAAGAGTGCGGTGTTCCTTCTAACTGGATTGAGGAAATTGAAGTTTACGAAAAAGAAGTTTTATCTAAGAGAGTTTAGTTGTATAATGTTAGGGCTACCCGGTATGGGTAGCCCTATTGTTTGCGCGAATAATGAGTCGGACGGACATGTTTACATGGATACCCGACGAATATCGCGACATCTAGTAGAGAATCTACGAGATATGTTTTGAGGTGTACTCATGAAAAGAGAAAAAATAGATATGTGCAACGGTTCTATACCTAAGCAGATGTTTCTTCTTAGCCTGCCATTGATGTTGTCCAATGTATTGCAGGTATTTTTCAATATGGCAGATGTGGCAGTGGTGGGACGGTTTGCAGGCGCAATTGCACTGGGAAGCGTAGGCTCTACCAGTACCTTGGTGAACCTTTTTACCGGTATTTTAATTGGTACCAGTGGAGGCGTGAATGTGCTTGTAGCACTTTATGCCGGAGCTAAGAATAAAAAAGACCTGAGAGAAATGGTGCATACATCTGCCATTATCTGTGCCATCATAGGCATATTGATGCTATTAGTTGGTTTTGGCTTTGCCAGAATTATTCTCGCAGCTATGAATACAAAGCCGGAGCTGATAGATGGTGCAGTATTGTACTTCCGCATTTATATGTTGGGAATGCCGGCACTGGCTATTTTTAATTTTGGTAATGCGGTTTTTAGTGCTAACGGAAATACTAAGAAACCGCTGTATTTCCTTAGCTTGGCCGGAGTTTGCAATGTAGTATTGAACCTGTTTTTTGTTATTGTATGTCATATGAGTGTGGCGGGTGTGGCACTGGCTAGTATTATTTCTCAGTACCTTTCCGCAATTTTAATTATCCGGGAATTGTGCAAGAGCAAAGAGGATTATGGACTGCGCTTTTCAGAGCTACGGCTTACCGGCTCTAAGGTAGCTCCTCTTCTAAAGATAGGAATTCCTTCGGGATTGCAGAATGGGATTTTTATGTTTGCCAACCTGTTTATCCAGATTGGTATCAATTCCTTTGACGCCACTATGGTAGCGGGGAATTCCGCAGCTGCCAATGCAGATGCACTGGTATATGATGTGATGGCGGCGTTCTATACCGCAGCGGCAAGCTTTATTGGTCAGAATCTGGGAGCACGAAATAAAAAGCGTATCATGCAAAGTTACTTTATTGGCATGGGCTACGCTTTGGTGGTAGGTCTCATTATGGGGCTGGGACTAGTGGTGCTTGGACATCCTTTCCTTGGACTTTTTGCTACAGAGGCAGCAGTTATTGAAGCCGGTATGCAAAGACTTATTGTTATGGGGTGTTCCTATTGGATATCCGCTTTTATGGACTGCTCGATTGCAGCGTCCAGAGGTCTTGGAAGAAGCGGCGTACCCACATTTATCGTAATCATGGGCTCCTGTGTGTTTAGAATTATTTGGATTTACACAATTTTTGCACACTTCGGAACCATTATGTCACTGTATCTGCTGTACGCATTCTCTTGGACAATCACAGCTACTGCGGAGATGATTTATTTCTTCCATGCATACAGGCAGGAGACAAGAAATTGGTTATAATGTAAAGAGGGCTGTTGCAAAGTACAAAAGTTGATTACGAGAGAATGTTGTGCGGGAATACCTCCCCTACGTTTGCATGGCTTAGAAAAAATGTGTAATAATTTCCAAAGCTGCTTTTTGCGTTCGAGTTGTGTTATTTCCACGTGTTAGACACTCTGCGCATCTGTCCCGCATAGTGTCTAACCTTGGAAAAACACAACAAATCAAGGAACGCAATGGCAGCTTTGTGAAATTCCAGCATTTTTGCAACAGCCCTTTTGTGCATAGAAAGTTCTATTTAGTGATAATCCACCTGCATCATACAGAGACCACAAGCCGGGGCAGTTGCTCCGGCTAATTTTCTGTCCTTGGCATCCCGAAGCTCTGCGATACTGTCGGGAGTACGCTTACCCATACCTACTTCTAAAAGGGTACCGGTGAGAATACGCACCATATGCTGCAGGAATCCGTTGCCATGATAGGTAAAAGTGATGTAAGGACCATCTTGTTGAATATCAATCTTGTCCACTGTTCGCACGGTAGACTTCTTCATACGAGGGTTGGAGCAGAAGCTTGCATAATCGTAGGTACCGATTAAATGCTGTGCAGCTCTACGCATGGCATCTATATCGGGAATCTGATCTAAGGTATACACATACTTTCTGTCAAATACCGGTTTTAGTGCGCCGGCATAACAGGTGTAGCAGTAGGTCTTTCCTCGTGCATTATAGCGGGAATGGAATCGGTCACCTGCTTCTACTACATTAGTGATGCAGATATCATCCGGTAGATAACGGTTCATATAGTCCCGGATTTCCTCACAAGTCATAGGGGTATCCAGAAAGGCATTGGCTATCATGGCTTTGGCATGTACCCCGGCATCCGTTCGGCCGCAACCGATGACCTCCACTAGGGATGCGCCAACCATTTTGGCAAGTACATTCTCAATCTTCCCTTGAATAGTCATATCTGTAGTAGGTTGATGCTCCCAACCGTAAAATCTTGTTCCATCGAAACAGATGGTGAATCTATAGTTCTTCTTCATGTAGGTTCCTTTCTGTGTGTAGTGTGAATTGGTCTATCCTGACTCGAAAAATGGGCAGGATTCTTTGTTCTTGGGCCCGAGGTATCTGAGCTTGGACATATAGAGCGTGAGCTGTATTCCAGTGTCCAAGAAAAAGGACTATTTAAGACAATCTGTCTTTGCGGTGCGGATTACCATGCCAAAATGTCCGCGACACAAAGAAAAGACGATTTTGCGTCAATGCAAGCATGCTTGAATGATAATTCTTGGACATCCTTGACTGAATAAACTTATATATGTCCAAAATCATATAGCATACATATACCAATTGCCATCAGATTTCAAAAATCCCAGTGCCAGAAACATTTTCTGACTCTGTGTGTTGAAGGGATATATTTCTGCTTTTACTGCACTTAGCCCTTTTTCTCTGGCCAGTTCAATAATGTTTTGTACACATCGCCTACCAATATGTCTATTCTGATATTCCCTGCAAATGACAATGCTGATTTCGTCATCCTTTAGGGTAATATCCCCCACCAGCTGAGATTGATACTCTATGTAGTAGCAATCACCATGGGTGGAAAGATAAGTGTACATTCTTTGGAGACGTTCCAGTGTATAGGGATAATCGATATTATCCACTTGCTTACATAAATCTAAGTCCTGATACCATTTTAACGCCACATCGTAATTTACATAATAAGGAATTAATGCCAATTCGTCGTCGATGCGTCTGGGTTCCATACTCTACTTCAGAGCCTCCATCCATTCTCCATTTTCCTTGTAAAAGAAATATTCGCTGATATCTTCATTTAAGAAAACTTCCAACATTTTCTCCATTCCATCAGCGAGGCGAAGATTCTTCAATTCCTCAAAATCTACCCAATAAACCGTACCTTCCTCTGAGGAAGAAAGAGTTCCTTCAAATTTATCGGTTTTGTAGAAGAGCACCATGTACCTGGAACCATCATCATTGGTCCAGTCTTTGATTCCGCACAACTGTGGTGAGGAGATTTTAAGCCCGGTTTCTTCTAATACTTCGCGAATCACAGCATCAGTGAAGGATTCGCCTCGTTCCACATGCCCGCCCGGAAATGTGATACCGCGGTAATCATCGTCTATTTTCTCTTGAACAAGGACGTTGCGGCCATTATAAATCATGCACATATTTGTCAAGGTTACAATCTCTGTTCTTGCCATTTCTTTTCTCCGAATATCTTATTTCTACGGTAAAGCTTGTCCATTCAATGCGATTGTACATCATCACATTGTCCGGAGTTACCACCGCTTCATATTCCTCTCAAATTTCTGTGTATAAGCTTGTTTCAGTTCCTCGGCAGTAATGCCGTAGCAAAGCATGACATCATTGTAATACATGAGTACATCGGCTAGTTCCTCCACTAAATCCTTGCGGAGGTTTTCTTCCTGGCAAGCTTTCTGTTCGCCGTGCTTCTTGACAATATCGATAACCTCGCCCACTTCACCAATCATCCACAGGAGCTTGTTCTTACCGGCTTCTGGGCAGATGGGCTCCCATTTGTCCTTGTATTTATCCTGTAGTGTTTTCTGCATTTCCAGCATTTCATTTATTGAAAAGTCTGCCATGAAAGGAATCTCCTTTAGTAATCAAATTTGTTATCGTTCTTCTCCTCTAGTGCCTTAATTAAGTGATATGTGTACTCGCAGTAAGGAACGGGAATATTCAGCTCGGCTGCCATGCGCATCATCTCTCCGGTGAACATGTCGATTTCGGTATGGCGTCCTGCATCAATATCCTGCAAGGTGGAGAAGCGGGCTTTGAAATTTGAGCCGCGGAAGAGCAAAAGCTCATGGTCGAAAGGGATACCCTTTGCATTTGCTACCTGCGCAACCTCTCTCCAAAGACAGGCTGCGATGTGATTTACATGGACGCTGTCTATATAGGCACCAAATCCTACACCGAGGATGGCCTGGGGAAGGTTCTGCGAGATGTTGCTGGCATATTTGGTCCACATGTCCAGAACGATATCCTCCACGAAATGAAAGCGGATATCCGTATTTTCAAAAAAGGCTTTAAGGGCAAGAATACGCTCCGTAGGAGCGGAGATTCCTTTTTCACCTACAAAAACGCCCGCCGTACTTTCCGGGGAAAAGGTGATATGATTGCCTTCTCGGATGGAAGCGATACGCATCACGGAATACAGCACATGCTCCATACCGATGGCGTTTCCAATGATTTCTTCGGAAGTTACACCATTAAGGAGGCTGATAACAATGGTATTTGCATCTACAATAGTCTTGATATCCTCCAGGGCCTCTACCAAACCATCCTGCTTGCTGGAGACGAGAAGTAAATCCACGCCGTCTACTTGAGTGGGTTCTTTTACGGAGAATGTATATGGTTGTCCGTTGATAATCAGTCCTTCTCTTTCTAAACGTTCCTTGCGCTCGCCTTTAGCAATCACGCAGAAGTTGTCGCCAAGCTTCTCGGCAAGCCCCCATATAAAATATGCGCCAACTGCTCCGGCGCCAAGTAATGCTACTTTTTGAATTTGCATGATGTTACTCCTTTATATTTTATTACTTTGGCAACTCCATCTCAGCATCCATTTTTACAAATCCGTATTTTTCATATAATGGTCGCCCCATCTCCGTGGCTTCCAGTGAAATGGAGGATATTCCTCTGGCGTGTGCATCACGAACTAACAAATCCAGAGTTTTAAATGCAATCCCTTTTCTTCTGTATGCTGGTTTTGTGTACATATTCATGATGTATGCTTTGTGGCCGCTCGGATTATGATATGTGGGCATTATTTTAAAATAGCTGATGCCACCGGCCCCCACAAATATGTCTTCGTCAAAGACTAAATAAGCAGTATGCGTGCTGCTTCTCAAGGCTTCCTGATAATACTGATATGATTGCTTTTTTACTTGGGACATATCCACATCGTCACTTAATCGGTTGGCAGCCCGTAACACCTCTATCCTTGTTTCTACCAACATTTCTAAGTCTTCGAGAGTGGCTTTTTTATAATTCAATGACATAGCTTGCTACCTCTGCGTAGTTATCTTCGTACATACCTTGTTTATTTCCTCCACCTTTTACAATCCGGGAGATTTTAAAAATATTGTACTATGTATTTCCGGAAAAAACAATTATGTCAAAAGAACGGAAGATGGACTTGACGGAGAAAACACAAAAACCAGCCAATCCGTGCGGCATGGGACGAAGAGAAGGAAGAGTGGTATTTCTCCATAGTGGATGTTGTAGGAGTATTGACGGAACAAGCCACGCCACGTGGAGCAAGTAATTATTGGGCTAAGTTAAAGGAAAGGTTGAAAAATGAAGGGGCAGATGAACTGCTGACAAAATGTCAGCAGTTGAAAATGGTGGCAACTGATGGAAAGAGACGCTTAACCGACGTGGCTGACACAGGTAGGGCGTGAGCGTTTGGAGGGAACTATTGATCCGGAACAGGCCATAGACAGAGCATTAGCTACATATTTGAAAAAGGGATATTCCAGAGAATCTAAAAAGTAAGGTAAAAACTCTGCATATCCTCCTGTGGATTGCTGTTCATTAAGCAATTATAATGGGAGCAAAGTGTTAATGTAACTAAGCGAGGAGGAATTGCATGAAATTTCAGAATCCCATAATTCCGGGCTTTTATCCGGATCCAAGTATTTGTAAGGCGAATGGTAAGTATTATATGGTGTGCAGTAGCTTCCAGTATTTTCCGGGAGTTCCCCTTTTTGAGAGTGAGGATTTGATTAATTGGACCCAGATTGGGCATGTGCTCACCAGAGAGAGCCAGCTTCCGTTAGATGGAGCGGGTAATGCGGGTGGTATTTATGCACCAACCATTCGTTACAACAATGGAAGATTCTATATGGTTACCACTAATGTGACCGGCGGTGGCAATTTCTATGTATATACTGATGATATCTATGGAGAGTGGTCAGAAAGAATCTTCGTGGAGCAGGGCGGCATCGATCCATCTCTTTATTTTGAAGATGGCAAGACTTATTTTATGAGTAATGGAGAAGCGGACAATGGCGAGCAGGGGATTACCCAGTGCGAGATTGATATTGAAACCGGTAAGAAGCTGATGCCTTCTGTATGTGTGTATAAGGGTGCCGGTGGAAGATATATTGAGTCTCCCCATCTTTATAAATTTGGTGATACCTATTACATTATGGTAGCTGAGGGTGGTACCGAGTACGGTCATATGGTAGTGTATGCGAAAGGTGATTCTCCATATGGACCATTTACTAACTATCCCCAGAATCCGGTGTTGACCAATCGAAACTTAGGCGGTTATGTAATCCAGGGCTGTGGTCA
This sequence comes from Lachnospiraceae bacterium, assembly GCA_017467845.1. GTDB lineage: Bacteria > Bacillota > Clostridia > Lachnospirales > Lachnospiraceae > Acetatifactor. The sequence goes on from JAFUKH010000010.1 coordinate 78,038, forward strand.
TGCGGATATCGTGCAGGATGACAATGATAACTATTGGATGGTACATTTGGGATTCCGCCAGATTGATCGCTGGATGCCCTTTCATATCACCGGTCGTGAGGTATATCTGGTGCCTATGACTTTTGATGAAAAGGGTTGGTTTACCGCAGGTGTGAAGGGGATTACTCCTGTGGAAATTGAAACGAATCGAATTTCGGATTCTGTGATACAGAAGAGAAAACTGACAGAGACCTTTGAGAATACGAAGGTAGGTACAGATTGGGTATTTATCCGCAATCCTCATATGGAAAACTATGATTGCAAGGAAGATTCGTTTGTACTGACACAGACGTCATATGGTCTTGGAGAGGAAAAGGAGTCTCCTACCGCCATCAGTATTCGCCAGAGAGAGATGCGTGGGGATGTGAGCTGCCGTGTAGAATGTGCAGATGGTGAGGCCGGTATTTCCTTGTATATGAACGAGTCCCACCACTATGATTTGTGCCTTCGTAAGAAGGGAGAGGCATATCAGGTAGTAAAGCGCAGCTGCATCGGCTGGGTAGAGTGTGAGCAAAATGTGGTAACTTTGGAAGGTGACGGAGATGTCATGTTGAAGATTCGCTTGGAAAACAAGGATTACTTTTTCAGCGCAAAGCAGGGTGCGAGAGAATATGAATTGGGCAAGCTTGAGACCAGGTATTTGTCTTCTGAGGTGGCTTGTGGATTTACAGGAGTTATGATTTCGTTGTATACCTATGGTACAGAAGGTGAGCAGGCGAAGTTTACTGACTTTAATATCGTATATGAGGAATGACAAGACGGTCATTTGTAAAGGAACAGAGGAATACCCCTGTTCTTTTTTAGACATTGGAAGTGTCTGACAAAATATGTCGGCATTCCTATTTAAACATTCACATTTTCAGCCAAATATGATAAAATATTCAAATAATCTGATAATAATTAATTTGGGGGTAACGATATATATGAAACATAAAGTTTTATTGGCGGGAAAAAACGGAACAATAGTAGATGATTTTTTCTATGCACTGAATGCTGAGTATGAATGTATGACTACATCTAATCGAAGTGAAGATATCGCTAATCACATTCATTACTTCCAACCGGAAGTATTTGTATATTGCTTTGCTTCAGAGACAAAGGAAGATATTGTTAAGCTCACCAAGGCACTGGAAGAAGTAGGAAGAAGTCTGAAGATGATTCTGATTGGTGATTCTACAGCTTGTAATGAATTCCTGCATCTTAAGCCGGAGCCGGTAAAATTGGTTCTCCATCGTCCGATTACAGCCCATACAATTAATGAAAAACTGCAGAAGTATTTTGAAAGACAGAGTACTCCCGGCGATATGGAGGAGCCGGATGAATTACGGGATTTGTATAATTATGTAAAAAACATGCAGATGGATGTGGAATCCTTACCCGCCATTTCCTTAGAAGAAGAGCAGAAGCATGTGTTGGTCATTGATGATGATCCAATGATGCTTCGTTTGATTAAAGCCGAGCTTAAGGACAGATATAATGTAGCTACAGCAGTTAATGGCAAGGTGGGATTAAAGTTCTTAGAGCGTAAAAAGACAGATTTGATTCTTTTGGATTATGAGATGCCTGAAGAGGATGGTCCGACAGTTTTAAGAAAGCTTCGTGAGAATGAGAATACGAAAGACATTCCGGTAGTATTTCTCACGGGTATCAATGATAAAGAAAAGATCCAGAAGGTGTTGGCGATGAAACCTCAAGGATATTTATTAAAGCCCATTGAGTGTGAACAGTTGGTTGAGGTAATCAGTCGGGTGATTGGATAAAGGGAGATACGCAAATGAGTACGGAAGCGATAAATAAGACATCTGAGTCAGAAGAAAAATTACGACTGACGGATTTGATTGATGTAGATACTTTACAATTGATTCAGGATACTTTTGCTGAAATTACGGGAGTTACTATCGGTATTTCTGATTCTAACGGAGTCATTGTAACCAAGGATACTCGATCCACAGAATTTTGTAAGAACTTTAACAAAATGTCGCCTATCGGAAGAGCCAGATGTGAACATTGTGATATTGAGGGAACCAAGAGGGCACTTCAAATGGGAAAATCTGTGACCTATCATTGTCATGCGGGACTTATCGATTTTGCGGCACCCATTATGGCACATGGAGAGTTGATTGGATGTATTACCGGTGGTCAGGTACGAATCGAAGAACTGGATGAAACACAGCTTAGGCGTACTGCAGAAGAGATTCAGGTGGATCCGGATGGGTATGTGGAAGCAGCTGCGAAGGTGCCTTATATCAGCGAAGAGCAATTGAAGCGAAATACAGACTTTTTATATAAGATGTCTACCATCCTCTCAGAGATGGCGTATGATCGATATGATGTGATTGTGTCCAATAAGGAAATTGAGCACGCAGCACAGATGAAGTCAGACTTTCTGGCGAATATGAGCCATGAAATCAGAACCCCCATGAACGCTGTAATCGGTATGGCGGAAATGGCACTTCGTGAGGATCTGCCGTCGGCAGCGAGAGGATATATCAGTCAGATTATTTCATCGGGCAAGACTCTCCTTACGATTATTAATGATATTCTGGATTTCTCTAAGGTTGAGTCCGGTAAGATGACTATTGAGGAAACGGAGTATGAGCCTATGTCTATTGTCAATGACGTGGCTAATATCGTGAATACCAGAATCGGAGAGAAAGATTTGGAGTTGATTCTGGATATTGCACCGGGATTACCACGCAGACTTTTAGGGGATAGCGAGCGTATCAAACAGGTAATCATTAATCTTTCCAACAATGCGATAAAATTTACCAGACAAGGACAGGTTGTATTAAAAGTAGGATATACTAAAGTTAATGAGGAAGAAATAAGGTTAGAGGTTGCGGTTAAAGATACCGGTATTGGTATTAAGAAAGAGGACTTGACCAAGATTTTCCAATCCTTCCAGCAGGTGGACAGTAAACGTAACCGAAATATTGAGGGAACCGGACTGGGTCTCGCTATCTCCCGCAGCTTTGTTAATCTCATGGGAGGAGAGATTTCGGTAGAGAGTGAATATGAGAAAGGTAGTACCTTCTCTTTCTGGGTTCCTCAGAAAATTTTTGATGAGAAGCCTTCTATTGTTGTAAATGATGTAAGTAGTATAAAGGCGGCCGGTCTTGTTGCTAATGGCTTTTTGAAAGACCATCTGGAAAAAGATATGGCGCATCTGGGTATTAACTATATGTCTTTGAATACAGAGAAGGAACTGGGCACTTTGCTGGATACGGACGTTAAGTATCTGTTTGTGGGACAGGGAATGTTTTCTGTAAAAGTAGAAGAATTTGTTAAGAAGCATCCTGAAATTACCGCTGTATTGATGATTGATTTCAGAACGTCAGTGAAGTTTAATATCCCTAATTTGATGGTGATGAAGAAACCGGTCTATGTGTTGAATATTGCTTCCATCTTTAACGGTGAAGATATAAATGCCGGTTTCAATTTCGGTGGTTATAACGATTTTGAATTTATTGCTCCGGAAGCAGAGATTTTGATTGTGGATGATAATGCTATTAATCTGACGGTTGCGGAGGGCTTGCTGAAGCCATTGCAGATGAAGATAGAGACTGCGTTAAGCGGTAGCGAAGCGATAGGAAAAATCTCAGACAAAATGTATGATTTGATTTTTATGGATCATATGATGCCGGAATTGGATGGTGTGGAAACTACCCGTATTATTCGTAGATTTCATGCGGAGTATGCAAATGTGCCAATTATAGCTCTGACAGCTAATGCAGTCAGTGGAACGAAGGAGATGTTCCTGGCCGAGGGCATGAATGATTTTGTGGCAAAACCCATTGAAATGAGAACGATGCTGTCAAAGCTACGGACCTGGCTCCCTAAGCACAAGATTAAAAAAGTATATTCTGTGGCAGGAGGAGAAACGGAAGAGAAGAAAGACATTGTCAGTGTAATGATTGAAGGGTTGGACACGGGAGCAGCACTGAAGCTTCTAGGAACAGAAAAACTTTTCTGGGCGGTTCTTAAGGATTTCTATCAGGCAATTCCAAGGAAAGCAAAGCTGATTAAGGAATTGGAGACTAAGGAAGATTGGAAGGCATATACTATCGAAGTGCATGCACTGAAAAGTGCAGCTAAGCAGGTGGGTGCGTTAGAGCTTTCCCAGAAGGCACTTAGGATGGAAAAGGCCGGAAATGACGGAGACGGTAATTTGATTCATAGTTGTACTGACGAATTAGTGCAGCAGTACATAGGCTATATTGACATTTTGAAAGAATATTTCCCGGAAGAGAAGAAGGAGCCGGACTCCGGTAGGGAGATAACTGTCAAGGAACTGGAAAGTTTCTTTGAGCAAATTCGTACCGCCATGGAAGATTTAGACATGGATACTGTAATGGAGATTTTCAATGTTATGGCAGAATTCCACTACAAAGATGAGGAAGAAGCTTTATTTGAAATGCTGGGAGAAGCAGCAACGGATTATGATGTAGAGAGTTGCGAAGAGATTATCCAAAAGTGGGAAAACTATTATAACATGCATTAATCAAATGGGTTCCGCGTGGCATCCACCGGCCTGAAGGACTGGTTATTTATTATTTTTACGAAATTTAGCAGGGGTTACCCCTGCTATTTTTTTGAACTGACGATAAAAGTGCACAGGACTGTTGTAACCACAGATTTCTGCAATCTGCTCCATGGGGAGATCTGTAGTAAGTAATGTATTCTTGGCATGCTCTATGCGGAAATGAATCACATCCTGCTGATAAGAGGTGCCGAAGAGCTGGGTATAAATGTGTTGAAAATAGGACTCGCTGATGCCAAGACCTTGAGCACAGGCGGAGATATCGGAAGTATTGGTTAAATCATTTTGGATATCCAGACGAATGGCACGGAGTCTGTCTGCATAAGGGGTAGCTGGAAGGGCGGTATCTGCGTGAGTCAAGGCAGAGAGCAGATGATTGATGATGACTTCAAACAGGGCATCAATATTTTTCTCCGCATAGGGAGCAGGAGTGTAAGACGATTCCCACAGGAGCTGTCGGATAAGAGTGGTATACACTTCCGCAGAACCGGAAGGAATGGGAGTATTCACCGAAGGGAACTGGGAGTTAAACATGGCCGGTTCGCTTACAGTAAAATGAAGCCAGTCGTCCATGTAATTACCGGAGGGATTGGTATAAGAGTAGGGGGTTCCCGGAGAAATAATCAGTGCCGTACCGGGCTGGATTTGATAAATATTTCCTCCTATATGAAACTCGCCCTGAGAGCGTACATTTAAAAGAACATAACAAGGGAGTCCGTCCGGTCTGGACATTTGAAAGTTTCCAACGTGTTTAGAGCCGCAACCGCCACGTATAATCTGATACATAAAATCCTCCTGATAGCAGAAAAGGTTACTTTTAAAATAGTATAGGATATTATCCGAAATGCGTCAATCATGTATCATAAGAATAGAAAAGAAAGCTTGCCGGCAAAGTGTATTTTATTTGGTAAAGGAGCGTAAGAAAAATGATATTTCAGCCGAAAACGTTAGATTATGATTTGAGTCCCTACACTGGACTTACAAGGAAGAGCTGGCTGGAGGCAGCAGAGTATATGCTCACCGGAATTTTCCGGCATATTAAGGATTTTCAGGATCCGGTAGTGATGCCCAGAAGGGAGACGGAGATTACATACCCCCATTACTATTCAAATCCTGAGACTCAGGAAGCGGAGCGTAAGGCAGAGATGTTTGAGGGTTTGACTCGAAGCTTCTTTATCGGTGCACCGCTGATTCACAATAAGCCGGAGATAACTATTTGTGGCAAGAAGCTGGCAGATTATTATAAGAATCAGATACTTCGTTCCTGTGATGAAAAGGACCCCATTTTCGTGGGCACCTATGAGTCATTGCAGGATACGGTAGGTCATGTGGATCCCTTCCGTGCGTTCCAGCAAACGGTGGAGACCTGTGCGCTGGTAATCTGCCTCTGGATAAGTAAAGAAGAAATCTGGGATACCTATACCAAGGCGGAGAAGGACCAGATTGCAGCATTTCTCACCAGCTTTGCCCATGCAAACACTGTGCCGCAGAACTGGCGACTTTTCAATATGCTGGACATGGCGTTTCTACATATGGAGGGATACCCTATTGATGAAGAAATCATGTTGGACCATGCTCAGGCGATATTGAATTATTATGTGGGTGACGGTTGGTATCGTGATGGTCAGAGCTTTGATTATTATTCCTGTTGGGCATTTAATGTGTATGCACCTCTTTGGAATCTGTGGTATGGCTACGAGAATATGCCGGAGATTGCAGCCCGCTTTGAGGAGCATTCCAATAAATTGATGGAGACCTACCCGGACTTCTTTGACGAGGACGGCTATACCAACATGTGGGGTAGAAGCAATATCTACCGTAACGCGGCGACAAGTGCTTTTGACGGTAATCTATTCCTTAGAAACTCTAAGGCAGACCCGGGGCTGGCAAGACGTATTTCTTCCGGTTCCCTGATGCAGTTCCTGGGAAGAGAGGATTTCCTGTGGAATGGGATTCCGACTCTGGGATTCTATGGACAGTTTTCACCACTGGTGCAGGGATATTCCTGCGCGGAGTCA
>JAFUKH010000083.1 GCA_017467845.1 Lachnospiraceae bacterium
CCTTTAGCCATGCTTCTGAATATGTCATCATCATTGATGATAATGCAATGGAAACACCGGATTCTGATGGCGTAACTGCACCAGAAACTAGCGATATAGATAATACATGGAAGGCATGTTGGCTCTTAGCTTGTGGAGTAATTGCACTTATAGCAGCATTTTTTGTAAAGAAGTATAAAAAAGCATAAAGAAAATCAATGACCAGTGGTATCACTTGCGTGACGCCACTGGTTTTTTGCATCCAGATATTAAAGAAGGAGCCAATCTTGTCCTAATAGGGAGCATACAAGTACATTTTTATAATGAAAAAGGGTGACAATTCACCGATTTCGTCGGCTACATAATAGAAAGAGGTTCGATTTTTAAATATTTCTTTTGACTTAAGTAAAGGGACTTCTATATATCTTCTTATGGAAATTGCGTAAGCATATATGGAGTGGTCAAGCGGCGAAACGCTTGCCCCTAGTTTGGGTTTTCCTTTAGTGGACTAGCAGAGGATGATAAAAGTCGATTGATTGCTAGTGGGCTAGCAGGGCGATGTTAGTGCATTTGCAGAGGTGCTTGTTAGTGGACTATCACCTCATAAGAATCTCTTTACATGAGAAGTCATGTGATAGGCTTATTTGCCCAGGCAATCCTGGCTCACGGCTAGGATCTGCCCATTGCCAAAATTTCACATGACGAGGAGGCTCATGTCAAGAGATGGTAACCATTTTTAAAATAATTCTAGTCATTTTCAAAAAACGTTACCACATACAAGGTGTAGGGACAATTGAATAATGGATTACATCACGTATGTCGGTTCTGGTTCTTTGAATTTTAAATTGTAGAAAGAAATTTAGGAAGGGAAGGTTTTACTGTCCGTATCGGCAATCGCTTGTATGCACACAAGAAGCACTTGGACAAATGGTTAGAGAATCAAATTTATTAGTAAGAATCTTTTAACAAGTAATTGAAGGCAATGGACTGATTTGGTAAAATACCAGTATCAGATAATTCTTTTTTGGAGAATGATTGCTTTCCATGTGAGAAAGGAAGTGGAACATGGGAAAATCGTTAACAGGAAAAGAATTAGGACAAGGCATATCGCAGAGAAAAGATGGCAGGTATCAGGCGAGGTTTACAAATCGTTTCGGCAAGCGTCAGACTATCTACGGACAGACGGTAAATGAAGTCCGCCAGAAGCTTCGTACAGAGCAGTACGAGGATGAAAAGCAGATAAATGTAGTCAGTTCTGATATGACGCTGGATGAGTGGTTTGAAATCTGGATGGAGACTTGTAAGAATAACTGTCGTGATACCACAAGGCAGACTTACAGAGTATCCTACAATCGTATCAAAGCAAGTCTTGGATGGCGTAAACTAAGTGGATTAAATCTTATCGTAATGCAACAGGCAATCAATGAATTGAAGTCAGATGCATCACGAAAGGATACAAAGAAACTCTTGGTGGACATGCTGAACAAAGCGGCGGATTCTGATTTATTGCATAAGAATGTAGCGAAGCAGATAAATACGGTTGTAGCAAAGGATAGTAAGCCAGAAGAACCGAGAGTGCTGACAATCGAAGAAACAGATTTGTTTTTGGAAGTAGCCTCACACTATCGTTATTTCAATGCATTTAGCCTTGCCTTAGAAACTGGTATGCGTATCGGAGAAATCATAGGTCTGAAATGGTCGGATATTGATTTTTCCAATCGGACGATATATGTCAATCGTACGTTGGTATATATTAAGTCGGATGATGAAAACAGTCCAAACTATAACAAGTGGGGATTTGAATTTCACGAGCCAAAGACTGACAAAGGCAGACGAAAGATTCCGATGACTTTAAAAGCGTATCAGATTTTAAAGAGACAGCAACTCTGGAAACGTGGCATGGAAACAAAAGGCTACAAAGCACCAGAGGGCTATGAGGACTTAGTATTTACGACTACAAAGAATACGCCAATCAGTCCAAGAGACACAACCGTAGTGATGAAGTTCATCACAGAACGAATAAGAAAAAAGAGACCAGACTTTGAGCCAGTCACACCGCATACACTGCGACACACATTTGCAACAAGGTGCATAGAGAGGGGCATGAACCCAAAGACATTGCAGATTATCTTAGGACATTCTACAATCCAACTAACAATGAATCTCTATTGCCACGTCACAGACGATATGCTCATATCTGAGATGAGCAAGTTTGAAAACGGAGCAAATGAAAATCTCGAAGGTGTCACACCTATAAATGGTGTCAAAGTGGTGTAATCCATCAATCATATATCAAAAAATCCTTATTTTCCAAGGAAAATTTCCTACATTTAATAAAACTTTAACATCTCTCAAACATTTCTGAATCATTCACCCTTTATTATGGCATCATAAGCAGTAAACAAATATTTCAAAATAAAGGAGAACAAAAAGATGTCAGGATTAGAGAAAATTGAAAAAGCAGTAGTAGAGGGTTACAAGAAGATTGAGGATGGCGTGGTAAGCGGCTATAAGAAAATCGAGGATGGAGTAGTAGAAGGCTACAAGAAAATCGAAAAAGGTGCTGTAGAAGGTTTTGAAAAGGTGGATAACGGCAAGATTGAAAAGATTGCCGATGCAGTGACCAGCGGATATAAGAAGGTGGAAGATACTGTAGTCGGTGGCTTCAACAAAGTGGCAGATAGTTTTGTTGAGAAGCATCTGACAAAAGAGGGAGAAACTGTAGAAGAGGCAAAGGAGCGTCTTGCCAAGGAACAGGCAGAAAGAAGCGAAAAAGTGAAGGTGGACATTCCTGATGCAGAAGAGATTGTAAAGAAAAATTTAGAAGCCAGCAAAAATGCGGGAAAAAGATAACCAATGATTAAAGAAAAGTTCTCACTTGCTTTATAAAGCAGGTGAGAACTTTTTATTGCACGGAATGATGCAATAATGATGCCTGTCTGGAATATAGTGGTAATGGTATAAGGGGGAGATTATCATGGAAAAACCAAAGAAGCGTTCCGGGCTGCGGGCGAAATGCGGCATGTGGTATTATGCATTTTTGCGCTATCTTCTCTGGTTCAAGGAACGTAAGGTATTTGCAAAAAGAAAAGTTAAAGAGAATTATCCATATATATATTTTGAGCACAGCACACCTCTTATGCGAAAATTAAAGGATGTGGATATGTGGCTTCAAGAGAACAAGGTGGAGAACTTGAAGATTGCCGCACCAAAGCTGGATGGAATCATTTTGCAGCCGGGAGAAGTATTGAGTTACTGGAAATTAATCGGGAAGCCTACTTATGCAAAAGGCTATAAGGATGGTATGGTGCTAAAAAACGGTGGTTTTAGCCCCGGTGTGGGTGGTGGTCTGTGTCAGATGTCTAATCTGATTTTCTGGATGACCATACATACGCCTTTAACGATTGTAGAACGGCATAGACATGGGTATGATGTGTTCCCCGACGCTAATCGTACTCAGCCCTTTGGGAGCGGAGCAACCTGCTTTTATCCCCATGGAGACTTGATGATTCGGAACGATACGGATACTCCTTTCCAGCTGCGTGTATTGGTTGGCGAGAAGGAGCTCTTCGGGCAGTGGCGGTGTATGGAAGAGCCGGAATTTACTTATGAAATTAAGGAGCGTAACCATGTGATGCAAAGCGAGTATTGGGGTGGATACAGCCGTCACAATGAGTTGTATCAATTAAAGTATGATAAAGATGGTAAGCTGCTCCATGATGAACTGATTGTAAAAAATGATGCTTTGATGATGTACGAGCCCTTCTTAGAAGCTCACCATGAATCATAATCTTCTGAGATTAAATTGACGAAGTATCGGTGATATATCATACTTAGGATAAGTAATAAACGGACAAATATCAAATGGGACTTACGGTGCAAAGCGAGGAAAAGATTGCCATGATAAATAATGCTAAACAAATCTGGATTACCAGGGAAAATGGTTTTAACACATGGATGTGTTTTCGGAAGGAGTTTGATTACCATTCGGAGGAATCGAACGGAGAAAACATAGGAGTAATGGCGGAGATTGCGGTAGATTCCAAGTACTGGCTCTATCTCAATGGTAAGCTGGTAGTTCGTGAAGGGGGCCTGAAGCGTGGGCCTTCCAGAAACGGTACCTACTATGATGAAGTGGACTTGGGAGAGCATCTGCTGGAAGGGAAAAATGTGATTGCCATTTTAGTGTGGCATTTTGGAAAAAACGGATTCTCCCACTTGTCCAGTAACCTGGGAGGATTGCGTTTTGCTATTGCATTACCGGATGGGGTGCTTTATTCGGATACATCGTGGAAGGTGAAAAAGCATTCGGCGTTTGTTGCAGCTGACCCGGAGGATGAGCCCACAAATTTCCGGCTTGCGGAAGCTAATATTTATTTTGATGCAGCTCGGGATGTGGATGGATGGTATGAAGTAGATTACGATTGTAGTGCATGGCAGAATGCGGATGAGATTCCAAGGGAGATTGCGGAAAAGGCGTGGGGAAGATTGGAAAAAAGGATTATTCCTCAGCTTAAGGATTTTGGCGTTAAAAAATATCTAAATTCCGAAGAATTTGATAGTATCATATTGGCAGAAGATACCATGGTGGCAATGCGGCTGCCCTATAATGCGCAGTTTACGCCCTGCCTTTGTATTACTGCCCCCGCGGGACTAAAAATAGAGATTCGCACGGATAATTATGAAGTGGGTATGATGGGCGAGAAATGTGCCATGACTGTGTACTACACCAAAGAGGGAACCCAGTCCTATGAAGCCTTAGGGTGGCTTAACGGAGAGTGGGCATTTTATCATATTCCTGCCGGAGTAACAGTACATTCCCTGGAGTATCGGGAGACCGGTTATAATACAGAGTTTGTGGGAAGCTTTGAATGTGATGACGAGTTTTTGAACAAGCTGTGGGAAAAATCTCTGCGAACTCTCTATGTTACCATGCGGGATACCTTTATGGATTGCCCGGACAGGGAACGTGTTCAGTGGTGGGGAGATGTAAATATTGAGATGCAGATGGCACTTTATTGTCTGGATGAAAGAGCTCTTCTTTTATATAAGAAGGGGGTGGATTCTTTGGTAGGATGGGCGGAAGGTGACAGTCGCATGATGACGGTAGTGCCATCCGGTACGGAGCAGTTTGAACTTCCTATGCAGAATCTGGCAGGTATCTGGGGATTTTGGTATTATTATGGGTATACGGGAGATATCAGTGTGCCACAAAAGGCTTATGAGATGTCCAAAGAGTACCTACAGCTATTTTCTATGGGAGATGATGGTCTGGTGGTTCATCGCAGTGGAAGCTGGGACTGGCCGGACTGGGGAGAGCATGCGGATATCGCTGTTATGGAAAATGCATGGTATTACATGGCTTTGAACAGCTGCAAGAATATGGCTGGGATTCTGGGAAAAACAGAAGATATCCCTTTTTATGAGGAACGCTTAAAATCCATTGCAGACAATTTCAACAGGCTGTTTTGGAAGGGAGATTTCTATTATCACCTTACGGATAATGGTGAGCCGGATGACAGGGCAAATGCGCTGGCGGCATTATCCGGTCTGGCGAAGCAGGAGTATTATCCCGGCATTTTGCGTATATTAGAAATCACCGAGAACTCCAGTCCATACATGGAAAAATATGTGTTGGATGCCATGTGCGAAATGGGATACATTGATGAAGCAATTCTTCGTATGAAACGGCGTTACAAGGAGATGGTGGAGGAGGATTACTCCACTCTCTGGGAATATTGGAATAAGGATGGTACCAAAAACCATGCATGGTCGGGTGGACCACTTATTACCATGGCAAAATATATTGCGGGAATACGTCCGGAAGGCATCGGATATGAGAAGATTGCGATTAAGCCACATCTGGGACATCTGAAATATATAAAATGCCGTGTGCCTTCCGTAAAGGGAGAAATTGTAGTGGAAGCATAAGGGTTTGGAATCCCACACTTGAAAGCAGGAAAAGTCGGGCGACCCTTCGGAAGGGGAACTATAATACACATATAACCAAGGAGGGAGCAGACCTATGAACACTTTGATTGAAGGTATACAGAACGCCATAACCTATATGGAAGAAAATCTCACAGAGGACGTTTCGGTAAAGAAAATCGCTGAGAAAGCATATGTATCGGAATTCCATTTTCAGCGTGTTTTCAGTGCGTTATGTGGTTTTTCAGTAGGTGAGTATATCCGGAACCGAAGGCTGGCACTTGCGGCGCAGGAGCTGGCGGCAAGAGACGTAAAGGTAATCGACGTGGCAGTGAAGTATGGCTATGATTCGCCGGACAGCTTTGCCAGAGCCTTCACGAAATTCCACGGAATCACTCCTTCTGCGGCGAAAGAAAAGGGAGCAAAGATTCGTGACTTTGCTCCGCTTCGTATTACGATATGCCTAGAAGGAGGTACAATGATGGAGTACAAGATTGTTGAAAAGGCAGCATTTACGGTAATGGGCAGGAAGAGAAGCTTTAATGTGGAGACATCTTACCAGGAAATACCAAAGTTTTGGGAAGAGCACATGGGAGATGGGGGACAGAAGGTTGTATGTGGTATGTATGGCCTTTGTATTGATTTGGATGGTAGTGACTTTGATTATCTGATTGCGGATAATTATCTTCCATGGGAGGAGGTTCCGGCAGGGTATGAAACCAGAACTTTACCGGCAGGTGCCTGGGCAGTGTTTCCCTGTACCCTAAGGACTCTGCAGGATACCAATACCAGAATGTGGAAGGAATGGCTACCAAACTGTAAGGAATATAAGCTGGGAGGCAATTATAACATCGAGATGTATGGCCCCCCACTTGCGGAGGATCCGGGAAGTAGCTATGTGGAGCTGTGGCTTCCCATTGAAAAAGTAAAATAGGTTGCAAAAAGCATGTCAAAAGACATGCTTTTTTGTTATAATAGTTTCATATGGATTTTCAGGAGGCAGTGACATGGCATTTGCGCATTTGCATGTTCATACAGAGTACTCTCTGTTGGATGGTTCCAATAAAATAAAAGAATTTGTGAAGCGTGTAAAGGAGCTGGGAATGGACAGCGCGGCAATCACAGACCATGGCGTTATGTATGGTGTGATTGATTTTTACCGCGCGGCTAAGGCTGAAGGCATTAAGCCGATTCTTGGCTGCGAGGTGTACGTGGCACCGAATTCCAGATTTGATAAGGAACTGACAGGTGGTGAGGACAGATATTACCACCTTGTTTTGCTTGCGGAAAATAACCAGGGCTATGCAAACCTGATGAAGATTGTAAGTAAGGGATTTACGGAAGGTTATTATTATAAGCCTCGAGTGGATATGGAGGTACTTAGACAGTACCATGAGGGTATTATTGCGCTTTCTGCCTGCCTTGCGGGAGAAGTGCAGAGGTATATTACCAAAGGGCTTTTGGATGAAGCCAGAAAGAGCGCGCTAAAGTATGAGGAGTGCTTTGGTAAGGGCAATTATTTCTTAGAGATGCAGGATCATGGTATTCCGGAGCAGCGCACGGTAAATATGGAGCTGATGCGCATGAGTAAGGAGCTGGATATACCTCTGGTAGTGACCAACGACGTACATTATACCTATGCTTCCGATGCAGAATCCCACGATATTTTACTTTGCCTCCAAACGGGGAAGAAGCTCAGCGATGAGGACCGTATGCGCTATGACGGTGGTCAGTACTTTGTTAAGAGTGAAGAAGAGATGAAGGGACTGTTTCCCTATGCTTGGGAGGCGGTGGAGAATACTCAGTGGATTGCGGACAGATGTAATGTGGAGATTGAGTTCGGTAATACTAAGCTGCCACACTATGAGGTGCCGGAAGGGTTTGATTCTTGGACCTATTTGAATAAGCTTTGCACAGATGGTCTTATGGAACGCTACGGAGATGAGAACCTTCCTGCAGGCGATACAGGTATGACTTTCCGGGAACGATTGGATTACGAGCTGGGTGTTATTAAGACCATGGGCTACGTGGATTATTTCCTGATTGTATGGGACTTTATCAATTATGCAAGACAGAATGGGATTCCGGTAGGTCCGGGGCGAGGCTCAGCAGCGGGAAGTATTGTTTCCTATTGCTTAAAGATTACCAACATTGACCCCATTAGATATAATCTGCTTTTTGAGCGTTTCTTAAATCCGGAACGTGTATCCATGCCCGATATTGATATTGACTTCTGTTTCGAAAGAAGACAGGAGGTTATTGATTATGTAGGTCGCAAATACGGCGCAGACAAAGTGGTACAGATTGTTACCTTTGGTACGTTGGCGGCCAAGGGTGTTATCCGCGATGTGGGACGTGTTATGGACCTGCCCTATGCTTATGTGGATTCTATTGCCAAGATGGTGCCCAATGAATTAAACATTACGCTGGAGCGGGCACTGGAGATGAATCCGGAGTTCCGTACCCTTTATAGTACGGATGACAAGGTGAAATACCTTATCGATATGTGTAAGAGATTGGAGGGACTTCCCAGACACACCTCCATGCATGCTGCGGGCGTGGTAATCTGCCCACAGGCAGCAGACGAGTTCGTGCCCTTATCCAGAGGCAGTGACGGTTCCATAACAACCCAGTTTACCATGACAACCCTGGAAGAATTGGGACTTTTGAAGATGGACTTCCTTGGGCTTAGAACTCTTACTGTTATCAAAAATGCGGTGGATTATATTGAGAAGAGTACCGGAAAGCGAATTGATATAGATAATATTGACTTTGATGATAAAAAGGTGCTGTCCTCTCTTCACACCGGCAAGACGGACGGTATCTTCCAGCTGGAATCTGCGGGAATGAAGAATTTCATGAAGGAGCTTCGTCCGGAGAATCTGGAGGATATGATTGCGGGGATTTCCCTGTATCGTCCTGGTCCCATGGATTTCATTCCCAAGTACATCAAGGGAAAGAATACGGACGGTGATATTACCTATTCCTGCCCACAGCTGGAGCCGATTTTGTCTCCGACTTACGGTTGTATTGTATATCAGGAGCAGGTTATGCAGATTGTACGTGACCTGGGCGGATATACCTTGGGACGAAGCGATTTGGTTAGACGAGCCATGAGTAAGAAGAAACAGGCTGTGATGGAGAAGGAACGTGCCAACTTCGTGTACGGTAATGAGGAAGAGGGGGTTCCGGGCTGTATTTCCAAAGGAATCAGTGAAGCGGTTGCAGGGAAAATCTACGATGAAATGATGGACTTTGCAAAGTATGCGTTCAATAAATCCCATGCGGCATGTTACGCAGTTGTTTCTTACGAAACTGCATATTTGAAGTATTATTATCCGGTGGAGTTTATGGCTGCACTGATGACTTCGGTTATCGATAATTCCAAGAAGGTTTCAGAATACATTTTGGTGTGCCGGAATATGGGAATCAAGATTCTTCCTCCGGATATCAACGAGGGAGAAGCGGGCTTCTCGGTATCCGGCAACAGTATCCGTTATGCTCTTACCGCAATTAAGAACGTGGGCAGACCGGTGATTGAAACTATCGTAAACGAGCGTAAGGAGCGGGGCAGATATACCAATCTGAAGGATTTTATCACTCGTGTGGCGGACAAGGATGTAAACAAGCGTGCCATTGAGAATTTTATCAAGGCAGGTGCGCTGGATAGTCTGGGTGGCACCAGAAAGCAGTGCATGAGTGTATATGTACAGATTCTGGATCATATTACCAGAGATAAAAAGAACAACATGGCCGGACAGATGTCACTGTTTGATATTGCTTCCGAAGAGGATAAGGATGAATTTGATATTAAGATGCCCAACGTGGGAGAATATCCCAAGGAGATGCGCCTCGCCTTTGAAAAAGAGGTACTGGGAATCTATGTCAGCGGTCATCCGCTGGAGGAGTATCAGGAACTTTTGCAGAAGAATGTGACCAACAGTGCGGTGGATTTTGCACTGGATGAAGAGACAGGAGCAGTGTCTGTTATTCATGATGCACCGTCAGTCATCGGTGGAATGGTTTCAGAGAAAACGATTAAATACACCAAGAACGATAAGGTAATGTGTTTTCTGAATGTAGAAGATTTGGTGGGAAGCGTTGAGGTAATTGTTTTTCCGAATAGTTATGAAAAGTATTCTGCACTTTTGTTGGAAGATGCTAAGGTATTTGTACAGGGGCGTGTGCAGGTAGAAGAGGATAAAGATGCAAAATTGATTTGTGAGCAGATTATCAGCTTTGAGGATATCCAGCAGGGAAAGTGCTTCAACAGACGTTTCGGAGGTCTGGGCAGTAAGCAGGGCTATGGTCCGGCGCAGAATTACGGTAGAGATTATCGTAAAGCCCAGCCACAGCAGCAAAAGTCTCAGGGAGTGCCCAGAGGTGTATGGGTACAGTTTGCCGATCTGGAGGAATTTCATGTAAAGGAGAAACTTTTATATGAAGTAACTGCTGATTTGGAAGGCGATGAGAATCTGGTAATTTTTATTAAGAATCCAAAAACCTATAAGGTATTGCCGGAAAACCGCAATGTAAAGGTGGATGAAACCCTGCGTAAACGCTTACATTCCACTTTTGGAGAAGAAAATGTTAAATTTTTAACCAAACCTATTGAAAACCATAAAAAAATGGATTAAAATAGAGTGAAAATGTAATGATAGTATAAAAGTAGGACAAGAGGAGGTAACCTCATGGCAAAGGAAATTAAAACAATTGGAGTATTAACAAGTGGTGGAGACGCACCTGGTATGAATGCGGCAGTCAGATCCGTTGTACGTACCGGTCTTGCGAGAGGATTAAAGGTTAAGGGTATCATGAGAGGTTATCATGGTCTTTTGAATGAAGAGATTAAAGACATGGTAGCCAGAGATGTTTCAGATATTATCCAGAAGGGTGGTACTATCTTAGGTACTGCCAGATGTATGGAGTTTACTACAGCTGAAGGACAGGAGAAGGGTGCTGAGATTTGTAAGAAGCACGGTATCGACGGTATCGTAGTAATTGGTGGTGACGGTTCCTATCGTGGTGCCCAGAAGCTTGCCAGACTTGGAATCAATACCATCGGTGTACCGGGAACCATCGACCTTGATATTTCTTGTACCGATTATACCATTGGTTTTGATACTGCTATCAACACTGCGATGGAAGCAATAGATAAGGTTAAGGATACCTCATCATCTCACGAGAGATGTAGTATTATCGAGGTAATGGGTAGAAATGCAGGTTACATTGCACTCTGGTGTGGTGTGGCAAATGGTGCGGAGGATATTCTTCTTCCTGAGAACTATGATTACGATGAGCAGAAGATTATCAACAACATCATCCGCAATCGTAAGAAAGGTAAGAAGCATCACTTAATCATCAATGCAGAGGGTATTGGTCATTCTACCTCTATGGCTCGCCGAATTGAAGCAGCTACCGGTATTGAGACTCGAGCAACCATCTTAGGTCACATGCAGCGTGGTGGTAACCCAACTTGTAAGGACCGTTACTATGCATCTATGATGGGTGCTTGTGCGGTAGATGCATTACTTGCAGGTAAGAGCAACCGTGTTATCGCATATAAGCATGGCGAATTCATCGATTATGATATCGAAGAAGCATTAAATATGAAGAAAACTATTGATCCATATCAGTACGAAATCGCAAGATTACTGTAACCTTAAAAATCACTAGTGAAAAAATAACAAAGCTGTTATACTGTATTGGTATAACAGCTTTGATTTTTTATGGAGGAATATATGATAACCAGTTTATCAAATCCCAGAGTGAAACAGGTGGTGCAGTGGCAAAGTAAGGCCAGGGAGCGGAAAAAGGACGGAATCTTTTTGGTGGAAGGCATCAAAATGTACGAGGAAGCACCGGAAAGCTCTATCAAAGAGACCTATATATTAGAAGAAACACTGGAAAAATGTAAGGGAACGGCGGTATTTGAAAAGCTTGGACGAACCGGCTATGAAACGGTGGCAAAGGATGTATTCTTAAAGATGTCGGATACCCAGACACCGCAAGGAATTCTGTGTGTGGTAAAGCGGCCGCAGTTTGATTTGGAAATGCTTTTGCAGGCAGAGAGTCCTTTGTTTGTGATACTGGAGGATTTGCAGGATCCCGGCAACCTGGGAACCATTGTAAGAACCGGTGAAGGTGCGGGAGTTACGGCAGTGTTGATGTCTAAGAACACCGTAGATATCTACAATCCTAAGACCATCCGCGCTACCATGGGCTCCATTTATCGTGTACCACATATTTATATAGAAGATATGGGTGAGTTACTTGAGAAATTGCATAATATAGGGGTGAAGACCTATGCGGCTCACTTACAGGGCGAGAACTATTACGACAGCTTTTCTTTTACTGCACCGACCGCATTCCTTATCGGAAATGAGGGGAACGGTCTGAAAAAGGAGACTGCGGATATGGCAAAGCATTATCTGAAAATCCCCATGGAAGGTCAGGTAGAATCATTAAATGCAGCGATAGCAACTTCTTTACTGATGTATGAAACACATAGACAGAGGAGTATAAAATAAATTATAAAGGAGTATAAAATGAAGATCGGGTTTATAGGATTAGGAAACATGGCATCTGCCATGATTGGAGGAATGCTAAAGGCGGGAGAAGTAGAGCCGGCAGATTTAATTGGAAGTGATAAGTCGGAGCAGATGAGGGCCGCGGCATCTGAGAATTTCCGAATGGAGGTTTTGGAGGATAATGGTCAGGTAGCGGAAAAAGCAGATATTCTTTTTTTGGCGGTAAAGCCCATTTTCTTCCCGGATATAATGGATGATATCCGCGGAAAAATTAAAAAAGAGGCAGTTATTGTAAGTATAGCAGCGGGACAAACTGTGCAGAATATAGAGGACGGATTACAAAATAAAGATGCCCAAATTATCCGTCTAATGCCGAACACACCGGCGCTTGTGGGAGAAGGCTGTACAGCAATCTGTAACAACGCAAATGTGACAAAAGAGGAACTTGAAACCGTTAAAAAGCTTCTGCAGACCTTCGGCAAAGCAGAAGAAATTCCGGAAAGACTTTTTGATGCATTTATCGGTATCAGCGGTAGTTCACCTGCTTATGTTTTCATGTTTATTGAGGCGATGGCAGATGCAGCCGTAAACGCCGGAATGCCCAGAAATCAGGCATACACCTTTGCTTCTCAGGCAGTTCTGGGAAGTGCGAAGATGGTGCTGGAAACAGGTAAGCATCCGGGTGAATTAAAGGACATGGTCTGCTCACCGGGAGGTACTACTATAGCTGCTGTAAAGGTGCTGGAGGAAACAGGCTTCCGTGCGTCCGTAATTGATGCTGTGGATGTATGCGTGGAAAAGTCAAGGAATCTTTAAGGGTTGACAAAGAAAAAATGTTCTGTTATTATGTTCGGCGTAACATTGTTAACAAAATTGTAACATTTTTTGATGTTAAACGGAGGTAAAGAAATGGCAAGAAGCAGAAGGCTGCTTGTAGCCGTGACCGCACTGGTGTTATCAATGACCATGGTTATGAGCTCAAGTATTAGCGTAGAAGCTGGCAGCTGGGGAAATTACCTGGATTCCTTTAATGGCGGTGTGGCTGCCATTCTCAACGTGGATTCTACAACTGCGGTTGAGCATTTAAGTGCCACAGAAAAAGAGTTAAATCTTACTCCCCCAGTGCAGGAGGAGGAGAAAAAGTTGGTTATGGCCAACGTGAAAAGTGCTCTTAATGTTAGAGCAGAGGCCAGCGAAGATTCAGAGAAAGTTGGAAAGTTATATAAGGACTGTGGTGGTATCATTTTAGAACGTGCAAACGGTTGGACCAAATTACAGTCCGGTAATATCATCGGATGGGCGAAGGATGAATACTTGCTGTTCGGTGAGGAGGCAGAAGAACTGGCAAATGATGTGGGCAAGATGATTGCCACCATTAATGCAGATGCTCTTCGTGTCCGTAAAGAGCCTAGTCTGGAAGGAGAAGAAGTTGTTCTTCTGGTAAAGGATGAGGTATTAGAGGTTGTCTCGACTGAGAATGAAGGATGGGTATGCGTTGATTATGAAGGAGAAGACGCATATGTATCTGCAGAGTTTGTAGATATTACATTCCAGATTGATGCCGGAGAGACCATGGACGAGATTAAGGCTCGTGAAGAGGCAGAGAAGGAAGCTAAGCGTCATAAAAATTATGGTGAATATACCACTGATGCAGATACCAAGCTTTTACTTGCAGCACTTATCCATTGTGAGGCAAGAGGTGAATCTTATGAAGGACAGCTTGCGGTAGGTGC
This sequence comes from Lachnospiraceae bacterium, assembly GCA_017467845.1. GTDB lineage: Bacteria > Bacillota > Clostridia > Lachnospirales > Lachnospiraceae > Acetatifactor. The sequence continues at coordinate 14,171 of JAFUKH010000083.1, forward strand.
GGTAGTAATGAACCGTGTACGAAGCGCAGCATATCCGGATACTATTCATGGTGTTATCTATGCATCCGGTCAGTTTACACCGGCCTTAAATGGCAAAGTAAACCGTGTATACGAATCCGGTAAGATTCAGGAAAGCTGTATTCGTGCTGCAGAGGAAGCAATTTCCGGTGTATCCAATGTGGGTGATATGACACACTTTAGAAGAAACAATGGTCGCGATGGTCTTGTAATCGGCAACCATGTATTCTACTAAAATTTAACAAGGAATCAGGCAAAACCCTAACGTGCAGTATTTGACACGTTAGGGTTTATTTTTTTGTCAAGAAAAGGCATTGAAGGAAATCTGCTGATGTAGTATGATAAAGTCATAAAGCAAAGAAAATTGTTTTTTAAGAAAGGGGGAAAAATATGCCGGATATGACAATGATGTGGCTTGTTCTTTTGATTATCTGTCTTATAGTGGAAGCGTTAACCATGGGACTTGCTACTATCTGGTTTGCCGGAGGCGCACTTGTTGCACTTTTAGTATCAGCGATTCATGCACCGATCTGGTTACAGGTTGTACTGTTTCTGGCGGTATCGTTGCTTCTTTTGTTTTATACCAGACCTATTGCGAAGAAATTTTTCAACCGCAATGTGACCAAGACCAATGTGGATAGTGTAATCGGAAAGAATGCAATTGTAGTGGAAGCCGTAGACAATCTGCAGGGGAAAGGACGCGTTACTCTGGCCGGTCAGGAGTGGACTGCCAGAAGCGTGGAAGAAAATGGTAAAATCGCAGAGGGAGCTATTGTAGAAGTGGAAGCTGTCAGTGGTGTTAAGCTGATGGTTCGCGAGGAAAAGATTAATAAATAATTTTAGGAGGGTTTGTTATGCCAGCTATTATTGGAGCTTTAGTTATTATTGTTATTTGTATTATCGTATCTTGTATTAAAGTCGTACCACAGGCGCAGTCATATGTTATTGAGCGTTTAGGTGCCTATCAGGAGACCTGGGGTACCGGTTTACATGTTAAGATGCCTATTATCGACAGAGTTGCTCGTAAAATTAATTTAAAGGAACAGGTTGCGGATTTCCCACCTCAGCCGGTTATTACCAAGGATAACGTAACCATGAGAATCGATACCGTAGTGTTCTATCAGATTACCGACCCGAAGCTTTTCACCTATGGTGTGGAGAAGCCTATGATGGCTATTGAGAATCTGACCGCTACCACTCTTCGTAATATCATTGGTGATTTAGAGTTAGACCAGACCTTAACTTCCAGAGAAACCATCAATACTCAGATGAGAGCAGCACTTGATATTGCTACCGATCCATGGGGTATCAAGGTTAACCGTGTAGAGCTTAAGAACATCATCCCTCCGGCAGAGATTCAGAATGCCATGGAGAGACAGATGAAGGCGGAACGCGAAAGACGTGAGGCAGTTACCAGAGCAGAAGGTGAGAAGAAGGCCAACATCCTTGTAGCAGAAGGTGAAAAGGAATCTGCAATTCTTCGTGCACAGGCTGAGAAGGAATCAGCAATCCTTAAGGCAGAAGCGCAGAAGGAAAAGATGATTCGTGAAGCAGAAGGTCAGGCAGAGGCAATCTTAAAGGTACAGCAGGCGAATGCTGACGGTATCAGAATGCTTAAAGAAGCAGGTGCAGATGAGGAAGTTCTTAAGATGAAGAGCTTATAGGCATTTGAGAAGGTGGCTGATGGTAAGGCAA
>JAFUKH010000084.1 GCA_017467845.1 Lachnospiraceae bacterium
ACCTCCGAACAGTCAAAGCTGTAATAGTATAGAAACAAATCCACAGTGCTTAATTATTATAATGGAGTATTCAAAATTTCCCAAGAATTGGGAGAAGGGAGAATAATCCAACTCCTCATTAGAGGATAATTGGATTATACGAGATATTATGAAATTTACAAAAATGCAAGGCTGTGGTAACGATTATGTTTACGTAAATGGCTTTACGGAGAAAATAGAAGCAGACAAAAAAGCAGAGGTAGTAAGATTTTTAAGTGACAGACATTTTGGAATTGGTGGAGACGGGGTGATTTTCATTAATCCCAGTGATAAAGCAGATTTTGAGATGGAGATGTTCAATGCGGACGGTACTCGTTCTGAGATGTGTGGTAACGGTATCCGTTGCGTGGCAAAGTTTGTATACGATTATGGTATGACAACCAAGACAAAGGATTTACCCATTATCAGCGGTGGTCATGTGAAGTATCTGGATTTGGAGCTTGGCGAGGATGGTAAAGTATCCATGGTAAAGGTAAATATGGGGGCTCCCATTCTGACACCTGACCAGATTCCCGTGATTGCAGTGGGGGAACGTGCCATCAACCTGCCTATCACTGTGCAGGAGATGGAATATCATATGACCTGTGTGTCCATGGGCAATCCTCACGCAATTATCTTTGTGGATGATGTAATGGCTATGAATCTGGAGAAAATTGGTCCGGATTTTGAAAATCACAGTATGTTCCCCCGTAGAACCAATACGGAGTTTGTTCAGATTGTTGACAGAAACCATGTGAAGATGCGTGTATGGGAGCGCGGAACCGGAGAAACTCTGGCTTGTGGAACCGGATGCTGTGCTACTGCTGTGGCATGTGTGCTGAACGGTTATACTGATAATAAGGTGGAAGTGGAGGTCTTGGGCGGTAAAATCTTTATCGAGTGGGACAGAGAAGCCAATCTGGTATACATGACCGGTCCGGCGGTAACTGTTTTTGAGGGAGAGATTAATATCTAAAAATAACAGAAAATATCTTGTCAAATATAAAGGCGAATGTTATACTGAGTTTGTCAAAACTTGGAAAGCATTCGCCTTTTAGTCATTTCGTGTTGAACCGTTCGGTTCATTTTTCTCAATGTAGCAAAGAATAGTAGTAAGATTATTGAGTTGCCTTATCCACAGTTTGTTGTATTCTATAACGGGACGAAGGAGGAACCGGAACGACAAGTTTTGGAATTGAATGCGGCATACCCGAAAGGGTATGATAAAGAAAATGCAGCATTACAATGCCGTGCGGTTGTACTGAACATTAATTTGGGGTATAATTCAGATATCATGAAGAAGTGTAAGAGACTCGAGGAGTATGCGCAGTTTATTGCTTCTATAAGGGTATATTTGGATGAAAAATATTCCATCGAGGAAGCTGTCTCCAAGGCTATGGATGAGTGCATGCAGAAGGGAATCCTTGAGGAGATTTTGAAAAATCAGCGGGAGGAGGTTCGTTCCATGGTGTTGACAGAGTATGATGAGCAGGCTCACATTAAAAATGAGAGAGAGATTGCAAAGGCAGAAGGCAGAGAAGAAGGCAGGAAAGAAGGCGAGGAAATTCTTGCAAGGTTAATACAAGTATTATTGAATGCAGGAAGAACGGAGGAGATTTCCCGGGTGACTTGTGATAGGGAATATCGTGAGAGGCTTTATAAGGAGTTTCAGTTATAGGTGTGATTGGGGATGGTAGAACATTACTTAAAAACTTTAATTTCCGTTTTATGGGAATAATGTTATAATAGTGAGGGCAAATTGTAATTGAGGAATGTATGTTACAATTTGCTCTCACTATTTTTGTTTAAGGGAGAAGGTAATTCTTTGAAAGACATTGTTTTAGAACTGAAAAATATAAAGAAATCCTTCGGAGAAACGGAAGTCCTGAAGGGAATCAATTTAGAAATTCACCGAGGGGAGTTTATTACTCTGCTGGGGTCATCCGGTTGCGGAAAAACCACTACGCTGCGTATCATCGCAGGTCTGGAGGAGGCAGATGAGGGTAGTGTAATCTTAGATGGGGAGGATATTACCCATGCAGTGCCTAATAAGCGTGATGTGAACACCGTATTTCAGAATTATGCCCTGTTTCCTCATATGACAGTGGCGGAGAATATTGCTTATGGCCTGAAGATTCGCAAGAAATCCAAGGAAGAAATCCATGCAAAGGTGGAGGAAATGCTCTCGCTGGTACAGCTGGAGGAATATGGTGACCGCTATCCGGACCAGTTATCCGGAGGTCAGCGGCAGCGTATCGCTATCGCCAGAGCTGTGGCATTAGAGCCCAAGGTGCTTCTTTTAGACGAGCCTTTGGGAGCATTGGATTTAAAGCTACGCAGGCAGATGCAGCTGGAGCTTAAGAGACTGCAGAAGTCGCTTGGGATTACCTTTATTTATATTACCCACGATCAGGAAGAGGCTATTAATATGTCCGACCGTATTGCCATTATGAATCAGGGGGTCTTTGAGCAGATTGGTACCCCTAACGAGATTTACTACAAGCCGGAGACCAGTTATGTGGCAAGCTTTGTAGGCGATGCCAATATTTATAGAGAGAGCGGAAAGTTATATGCAGTGCGAAGTGAAAACGTGCTGATTAATGGGGAAGAGGAATGTATTCATGAGGCTACCGTGCTGGAAAAGAGCTTTGCCGGTGGACAGCTTCGCATATTGTTTGAGTTATCCGATGGGCAGAAGATTACCGCATCCCGTTACGGAATCGACGCAGAGGTAACTGTAGGGCAGCAGATGAAGATTGGCTGGACTACAGTGTCTGCTGTGGAGGTAAAGGAGCAGAAGGGAGGAATCTATGAAGAAGGCTAAGGGAACCATAGGGCTTGTGTTGCCCATGTACATCTTTACACTGATATTTGTGGCCTTTCCTTTTCTATATATGTTCCTTTTAAGTTTCATGTCCAGAGCAAAGGTGTGGGGTGTTGATTTTACCTTTACATTGGCGAATTATGAGAAGATTTTAGACCCGCTTTATTTAGGGACTTTTGTGGATTCATTTAAGCTTGCCTTTTTATCTACTTCGATTATTGTACTGCTGGGTTATCCCTATGGATACTTTATGGCGC
>JAFUKH010000085.1 GCA_017467845.1 Lachnospiraceae bacterium
AATCTTTCCCTTCACAAAATCTTGATTCGGCTTTAGGATAAGCAGCACTCCGGTAAATGTTTTATAGAACTCTTCCAACTTCATTCGAATCAAATCTTTTGCCGGATCACCAATCACCACATACTCTTCTGTCTTTTTAAACACCACCACAAAATGGCTCAAGCCTTCTTTCGTCAAGACATTTGCTATAGCCGGCAACGTGTAATCGCTAAAAAACCTTCTTTGTCCACTCTGACCGCTTGCGATACAAATCCAAGTTTGTCTGCACAAGCACTTAAACCTACAAGATTCGTTCCACAGATGTCTGTCCCCATAATATCTCGCAGTTTTGTTATTGTCGTCTCCTTTTTATAATGCAGGCATACCATCGCCAGACATGCTGCCGCACAGTCTGTTGCATTCTACTGCTGTACAAATGTATATCGCATTTTATTTTTCTTTGCACTTAAGAAATAAACATATTATTTCCTAAATCTCTCCTGTCAAAATTTTAATAATAAAATCAATAATACTGCTTCCTGTAAAAATCATCTTCACCCCTCCTTCTGTAAGAAGTATAGAGGTTACAATTCCCTCATTTCAATCTCCATGTCGTGAAATGCATTTTTTGTCGTGAAATGCAAAAATGGACCGCATCTCCGGTCCATTTTTCCTATTTCTATATATAGATTTCTAGTCCTAATTTACCATCCTTATATCGGTACTCCATGCTTCCATTTAACCGTTCAACTGCTCGCCTGATATTATGAATACCATACCCATGATTATCCTTATCCTCCTTTGTAGTGACACCATTTAGTACCGCCTGATACATATCCTCTGTTGCTGCATTCTCAAATATGCAGCATAACGTCTGATTATGTTCTCTGATTTTTACAGAAATGACTTTTTCGCCTTCTAATTTCTGACAAGCCTCTATTGCATTACTAATCGCATTGGAAAAAATAGTACAGAGCTCATACACATCACATTCTTTCTGACCTTGTACTTCCCCCACAACGTTAAAATTTATTCCTTTTTCCAATGCCCTTTGATGCATCATGCTCAGAACCGCATCCAACATCTCATCCCCTACCTGTACCTTCTGAAAGGTCGCCTGAGAAAAATCCTGACAAATTCGGTTCAATTGTTCCCTGGCACTATCTACCTCGTTTTTTTCTAAAAGTAACTGTAACACCCCGATTTGACTTGCTACATCATGTCGAAATCGACGCATCTCTCTATCTTTTTCATAAATAGTCTTATAGTAGTCTTGCTGCACCCGAATCAATTCTTCTTTAATGGAATTCTGCTCCAGATAATATTTCTTTTGATGACTCTCAATAATAAGCCATACTATAACAGCTATAACAGCAACTAAGTCTATTGCAACGATTAATCGAAAAATCAATATCACCCTACTATTGTCCAGCATCCCCTGTAAAAGGTTGCCCATAGAAGCAATCCCTGTTCCGAAAATAACTACGCACATTATTAAAATACATTTCCATTTAGAAAGACTATCCAGATACGCTATAGCTTTCCGGTACCACCTTTGTCTTGTAATCAAATAAAAGAATAAAAATACACAAATAATGCTCAGTAATTTATTCGCCCATTCTCCAAACACATCTCCGGTCAAAAAAGCCATTGCTATAGACATGACAGATTCTATCAGCCCTATCAAAAAAAGTAGTACAATGATTTTAGCAATCTTATTTCCATATTCTCCCTCACATATCAAAGACCATACCACGACTTCAGCAAAAAAAAAAATTCCTTCAAATATGATGGCATCCGGAAATAAAACAATTCCTAACACAAATGCAATTGCATACACCCCCCCTGCCAACAGATACTTTTTTCCATTCCTGGTTGTCCAATGATATGTCCATTCTCCCACAGATACCATACACACCATGGCACTGATATAATACAGGCACTTCAATACCATATCCATCATTACATCGCTTCCATCCTTTTTCTCAAGTATCTTTTATACTGCTCTTCTATGGCAGCCTTGTTCTTACGACTGAGACGAATCCTTTTCCCCTCTTCCAATACGATTTCTCCTTGTGTTCTATCAAACAAATCTAGGTTTACCAAATAAGAACGATTCACCCTACAGAAATCTATTTCCGGGAGAAGCTCTTCCCATTCCTTTAGCGTTCGACGAACCAGATATTTTTCCTTTTCCAATATTACAAACGTATACTTATCCTGAGCTTCTATGTATCTGATATCCTCAATGAAAACGCTATACTGCTTTCCTGCATCTTCCCACGTAACCGTTCTTCTATTTGAAAACGCCTTTATTTTGTTCACAATCGAAGCAAATGCATCCTGCTGCAATGGCTTTTTCAGAAACCCAATCACATTGGCCCCAAACGCCTCTATCATACGCTCTTCATGGCTTGTCAAAAAAATAATTTTAGTAGGGAATGCTCTGTTCTCCAATATTTCCTTCACCTTTATGCCATCAATGCCAGCCATTTCAATATCCAAAAACAAAAAATCACATACCGCATCTGAATTCAATAACTCCTCACCGGAAGCGAAACATTCATAAATCACTGATCCATCTTTGAATACATTCTTACAATTATATAAAAGCTCATCCCTATACAGCTTTTGATCATCGCAAATTCCAACCAGCACCGAAAATTCCTCCATGTATTACTTATCATCCATTTTTTAACTATTATACTATATTTCACGTCTTCTTAACAACATTTTCCTTCTCGTGCATAACTAAAAAAATCCCCCACCGATAGGTGGGGAACTCTCCATTTACACTGCACTTATATTTAATCTTCCGGCTCAATAAGTCCGTAGGTATCTCCTTTTCTCTTATAAACTACATTTACCTGATCGGTCTCTGCGTTGCAGAATACGAAGAAGCTGTGTCCTAAGAGCTCCATCTGGATACAAGCATCTTCCGGATACATAGGCTTGATATCGAATTTCTTGGTACGAACGATTTTGATTTCTTCATCGTCCGGCTCTTCCACTTCGATAAATGCCTTGCTGAATGACATTGCATTCTGATGTTTGGTAATAATCTTATTCTTATATTTCTTAAGCTGTCTCTCGATTACTTCTTCTACTAAATCGATAGATACGTACATATCACTGCTCACCTGCTCGGAGCGGATAATGCTTCCTTTTACAGGAATGGTAACTTCGATTTTCTGTCTCTCCTTTTCTACACTAAGTGTTACATGAACTTCTGTGTCCGGGTTAAAGTACTTATCCAGTTTACCTAACTTCTCCTCTACTGCTGATTTGATTCCGGGCGTTACCTCAATATTTCTTCCAACGATAATAAATTTCATACAATCATCTCCTTCAGTAGTTTTATTGTGAAATTATAATAACATATTTCACCAAATTATGCAACAATTTAATGATTTTTTCACATGTTTTTGATTTCGAAAAAGTCAATGCCAAAACGATTCTTTTTTCCAATTTTTGCAAATTCATTAGTTTTAAACAAAACAGTTGTTCCCTTGGTTACCATAAAAAATCACCCGAATTTACATAAAAAAGCTGTGGATAATGTGTATAACTTGGTGTATAAGTCATTTCTTTCGATTTTTCGGGCTTTTTGCCTGTGGATAACTTTTATCGTAAACACGTTCGTACACAGGACGTTTTTGCGATAAGCCATCTTTTTTTAGTAAATCTGCACAACCCGCTTTTTCGCCCGGTACTTTCAGCACATGTGACAATTCAACTCAAAATCCCCCATTTGTTAAGATAAAAGAAAGAGATTGCAAAATACAATCTCTTTCCATTCTTTCCTATTCATAATTAGAAGATACGGCGAATTGCTAAAATCTTCTTATAGTCTGCGTTAGAAACCTTAATACCGGTCTTCTTGGATGATGCGTGTACAATCTGACCATCACCAATGTAGATTGCCACATGTCCGGAATAGCAGATAATATCACCGGGCTGTGCATTCTCAAGTCCGTCTACTGCGTATCCCTGCTTACGGTCTGCAGAAGAGGAATGAGGTAAGGATACACCAAAGTTGGCATATACACTCATTACGAAGCCGGAGCAATCGGCACCCTCTGTCAAACTAGTACCACCATACACATAAGGATTACCAACAAACTGCAAACCATACTCCGCAACCGCACGACCCATCTCGCTGCCACCATCGCTGGCCACGTAGGTAATCTCTGTCTTCGTGTTATTCTTCTTAGCTGCTGCCCTCGCTGCAGCCTGTGCCTTTTCACGCTCCTGTCTTTCCTTCTCTAAACGAGCCTCTTCTTCTGCTTTGGACTCAGCCTGAACGAATTCGGTATGAAGCGTTACATATTCGGCGGATACATAGCCATCACCCTCTTCGGTATCTACCTTAATCCACTCATCAGTCTCTTCATATACTAAAAGCTCATCTTCAAAAGCCACCATTCCCAATCTGGGAGAATCGGTAGAAGGCTCCTTACGAACATAAAGCCCATCACACTGTACGGTAGCAAGTCTGGTTCCCACTTCCTTAGCCAGCTCTACTGCTGCATCACCGGTCACCACATACTCAGCCTTAACGAAACCGGTTACGGTTCCGGAAGTAATCTCATACCATCCATTCTGCTCGGAAACAAGTACTCCTGCAGAATTATCATATAACTTTCCGACAATCTCTCCGTCCTCACTTGGAAGACTTCTAATATTCACATAGCGGTTTACATCCGCAATTACCATATTTCTAAGTGTCTCTAATTCCTGCTCCTTAGCTGCTGCCTTAGCTTCTGCTTTCGCCTTAGCCGCTGCTTCATCAACTTCTTCTGCAGTAACTACTGTCTCCAGTACCACATCGGTCTTGCCTGCCTCTGCAGAAATATTTTCAAGGGATGTTCCCTGATCAAGTGCTATATTAATACCACCGTTAGGAAGGACAGATGAGAGACCGGCAGCCTGCACATCCATACCGGAGCAAAGAAGAGTTCCGGCCAATATAAGGGCTCCCGCTCTTACGCAGCTTCTTAACATGATTACCTCCAAACATTAACTCTTTTTATTATTTGTTACGTTTTTGTTACAACTGTTAACAAATATATCATTATTGTTAGCTTTTGTCAATATTTTACGCTCACATTATTGGTAATTTTGTCTGGAATATTATGGTATATGTATGATATACTTAGCAAAGTTAATAATATATAGAAGAGGACAAACATGAAAAGATATGCATTAATCACCGGTGCATCCCGTGGAATCGGGAAATCTCTGGCCTTGGAGTTTGCAAAAGCCGGTTACAATTTATATTTAACCTGTGTCAAATCCATAGAGTCTTTGATGGAATATGCCGAACATCTGGCGAAAACCTATGGGATAAAAGCAAAAGCGTTTCAGGTGGACGGAGTAAATTACGAAAATGTTACAAATTTGTTCGCAGAAATCAATGATTTGGACGTACTGATTAATAACGCCGGAATCGCTCATTTCGGTTTGCTTACAGATATGACACCCGAAGAATGGAATCATATGATAGCCACCAACCTGACTTCAGCGTTTTATACCTGCAAGCACGCAGTCCCCCTTATGGTCGCCAAGCATCAGGGCTGCATCATCAACATCTCCTCTGTCTGGGGAAATGTAGGTGCTTCCATGGAGGTTGCATATTCCGCATCCAAAGGAGGCCTAAACAGCTTTACCAAGGCTCTGGCCAAGGAGCTGGCGCCCAGCGGTATCACTGTCAACGCCATCGCCTGCGGCGTTATTGACACCGATATGAATCGCAAAAACTTAAGTAGTGAAGATCTGGATGCTTTAGCCGCAGAGATTCCCGCAGACAGGCTTGGGACGCCTGAGGAGGTTGCCAAGCTGGCACTACAGCTTGCTTCTTCTCCAACATACCTGACCGGACAGATTATCACTATGGACGGAGGCTGGTATTAACCAGCCTCTTTTTATTAGAATAAAAATGAAAATACTCCCCATACTAGTAAAAACCGTAAGTATTCGTGGGAGTATGCATATGAACCAAAATCTAAGCAGCAATCTGCAACTTAATATCGAACGAATGAAGGAATTGATTCCTCTGGACAAAAGCTTTGATATTATTTCCTCACATCTAAAAATTGGCGGGAACGATGCCTTTTTCGTGGGACTAAATGGATATATTGAGGAGAGAACTCTCCAGAAAATCTTCATTGATGTAAAGGAACCGGTGGATTCCTCTGATGAAGAAGCACTGGTAAAATACATGCATGACCATGTAGGATATGCCTCTGTAACCCCATACAAGACCTGGGATGAACTCCTGCTTCAGATGTTCTCCGGTACTGCGCTGATGTTGATAAATGGCAGTACCACAGGCTTCATCTTAGATATCCGTACCTATCCTGCCAGAAGCGTGGAAGAACCGGACACTGAACCGGTTACCAAGGGAGCCCATGACGGCTTTACCGAAACCATGCTGACCAACGCCAACCTGATTCGCCGCCGCATCCGCGCCAATACCCTTACCTTTGAACCACTTCATATCGGCAGCGTAAGTAGGACGGATGTGTCCATTGGCTATCTGGGTGCTCTTGTAGATCAGGAATTTCTGGACTATATCCGTACAGAGCTGCAAAGTCTGCAGGTCACTTCCCTGACCATGGGAACCAAGAGTTTGGAAGAGCTTCTTATAAAAAAGAATTTCCTTCATCCTCTTCCCAGCATCTGTACCACAGAGCGTCCGGACGTAGCAAGCAGTTACCTGATGGAGGGCAATATCTTAATTCTGGTGGACAACTCTCCCTCAGTAATGATTCTTCCCTGCTCCATCTTTCAATTCACCCAGCACCCGGATGATTATTACAACAGTCCCATCGTGGGCAATTACTTCCGTTTAGTACGTTTTCTGTGCCTATTAGTCAGTGTATTTTTGTTACCTGTCTTTTTACTTTTGACCTCCTATTACCCGGAGATTTCACAACGTTTCAGTCTTCTTTCCACAGAAGGCATGGGACCTGTCCGCATTACCTTTTACGTGTTAGCCGTGGAATTTTTATTGGATTTATTCAAATACTCCTCTGCTCACTCACCGGGGCGTTTCTCCGGTTCCCTATCCATTGTCGGTGGTCTTATCATCGGTGATGTTGCAGTTAAACTGAACTGGGCTTCCAATGAGGTATTGTTTTATGCAGCTGTCACTCTGCTTACCACCCTCTCTCTGGCAAGCGTGGAATTTGCGGAAGGAATGCGGATATACCGTCTTTTCCTTATATTTATGACCGCCTTCTTCGGTCCTATCGGCTTCTGGATTGGCGTGGCACTGATGCTCATCTCCATCGCCACCACACCAACTCTGGGAGGCAAAAGCTACCTATGGCCACTGTTTCCCTTTAATTGGCAGGCACTGAAAACCTTACTCTTCAGATACCCTACCGCCAAATCCCAGCCTAGTAAGAACTGGCATAAGAACGATTAAAGCACTACCTCCGAAAACGGCTGCCCCACGGGAATCACTCCCCTACGAGCCCCAACTGCAAACTGCTTAAATTTCACAAAATCACATTCTGCGTTCTATGATTATTCGTGTCTCTGCAAGGTTAGATCAATTGGCGGATTTGTTCGCATATTAGGCGGATTCTTGGAGTTTCGTATGGATGCCTGCCGTTTCCGGGATAATATCCCTGTGTTGGTAAGCTTAGAGAAAGTGCGTAGAAATTTCCAAGAGGCGAACTACGTTCAGGTCAATGTCGGGGCGCGTCTTCGACAAAATAAATAGGACTGTCCGTGCTATGGCAGACGCAGGTAATGGCGTCTGAACATAGACGAACAGTCCTATTCATTTTGCTCGAAGCTCGAACAGACAGTGACTAATCCCAGAACGTAGTTCGACTCTTTGTGAAATTTAAGCAGTTTCGAACAGTTTACCAACACAGGGATATTATCCCGGAAACGGCAGGCTTTCACTTCTTATACGGAATCCGCCCTATGCGGTACAAATCCACCAATTGTCTAACACGTGCAGAGACACGAATGGAACGCAAACGCTGATTTTGGAAATTTCTACGCAGTTCTCGTAAGGGGTTCGTAGTGGAGTTATTCCCGTGGGGCAGCCGTCTTGCAGGTAATGTTTTAATCGTCTACTTGTATTTTGATATCTTTAAAGGGGAAGAAACGGCTTTCCGTATTGCTCTCCTTAAAGCTGGTCTGTTTTTCACGCCCCATATTCTCCACCTCAGCGCGAAGCCCAAGGGCGGACATACGACTGGCACCGGAGCCCCAGATAATCATCTGCTCCAAGGCATCGCTGGTGGCAACTGTCACTTCATTTTTCTTAGCAATCTTATGAACGGTCTTCTCTATATACTGATCCGCAGTTTCTGCCTCTTTGGTATATACCACATGGATGTTGTGATACTTCATCACACTTCCCGGATTCCCCTTTACCTTATAGGCATCAAACACCACAATCACCGTAGTTCCGGTATAACCTTGATAATTACACATGGTGTCAAGAAGCTTATTTCTGGCACCTTCTACATTGACCTGGGAAAGAGCGTTTAAATCCTCCCATGCAAAGATGATATTGTATCCGTCAACCAGCAGATACTTATCACCACTCATGGATTTCTTAGGTCTATACGCTACCTCCTTGGGTGCAGTTACCGTCTTTGCTGCCGGTCTGTTCCACGGATTCTTATCCGTCCCCTTGTTTCCGTAGGTTCTAAGGAAGATTTCCTCAATCTCATCATGACTGATTACTCGCTCCATACCTGAAGTGCTTTGCCTCTGACGAGCAAGCTGCTCCTGCATAGCCGCATCATTTCCTTCATCCCTGCGTAGCTTCTCCTGATAGCTGCTGGTGACATGAGCATGTTCTGCCACCTCATACCAAGGCACCACATAACCTGCCCCATGGGCGCAGAATACCGAACCGGTAGGGTTGTCTAAATCACTTTCCGAATCGTAACCAAGCAGCTGAATTACCTCTTCCTCGTTGTGACAAGGCGCGTAGCATTTAAAGGTACAGGAAAGTCTTCCCTTTCCTCTGGAATAGGAAATCACTTCTCCGGCGTAGCCATTCATAGTTTTTACCGGGCAGCTTCCGGTAAGAACAGACATCTCGCCATAGGTCTCAGGGTCTTCAAAGCTGCCGTGCATCCTCTGAATATCGTTCATGGCTCTTCCGATACACTCTGTGGGAATCTGCAGACGATATTCGTACACCGGCTCCAAAAGTCTGCTTTCCGTACATTTCAAACCATGACGCACCGCTCTGTAGGTGGCTTGACGGAAGTCGCCTCCTTCGGTGTGTTTCATATGTGCACGTCCTGCAATCAGAGTGATCTTCATATCCGTTATCTCACTACCGGTGAGAACTCCCGGATGCTTACGCTCTTCTAAATGAGTCAGAATCAGTCTCTGCCAATTCAAATCCAGTTCATCCGTGCTGCAATCCGTCTCCAGTATAAGTCCACTTCCCTGCTCTCCAGGCTCCATAAGAAGATGTACCTCCGCATAATGGCGAAGTGGCTCAAAATGACCGATTCCTTCCACTTCCCGGGTAATGGTCTCTTTATATACGATACTTCCTTCTCCGAATTCCACTTCCAGCCCAAAACGATCTGCAATCAGACTTCGCAGAATCTCTACCTGTACCTCACCCATGACCTGAGCGTGAATCTCACTGTTTTTTTCATCCCAGACAATATGAAGCTCCGGAATCTCCTCCTCCAACAGATACAGATTTTTTAAGGTCTTGTGCTCATCACAGCCCTCCGGCAGAATGATACGGTAATTGAGTACCGGAATCAACATAGCAGCGATTCCTTCCCCTTCCATACCGATGCCCTGTCCGGCAAAGGTTTCGGAAAGTCCCGTCACCGCACACACTTCACCGGCCTTCACTTCCTCCGCCAGAGAAAACTGGGTTCCGCTATAGATTCGAAGCTGGTCTGCCTTTTCCCCAAGAGACATACTCTTTACCTTTAAGACTCCTCCGGTTACTTTCAAATGAGTTAATCTGGTACCGTTTGCATCTCTGGAAATCTTGTACACTCTGGCACCGAACTCCTCCGGATACTGCTTCTTAGGTCCATACTTTACCACACCGTCTAAGAATTCTTCTACTCCGGTCACCTTTAATGCAGAACCAAAGAAGCAAGGAAAAATCCTGCGTCCTGCGATAGCTCTTACGATCTCTTCTTCGGAAACACTTCCTCTTTCCAGATACTCCTCCATGGCCTCTTCACTACTCATGGCAACACTGTCGTAGAATTCATCATCCTGCCGCGTAAAATCCACACATGCCTCATCCAGCTTTGCCCGAAGCTCACAAAGCAATGCCTCCTTATCCGTTCCCGGTTGATCCATCTTATTTACAAAGAGAAATACAGGTATCTCATGACGACGCAGAAGCTTCCACAAGGTCTGAACATGTCCCTGCACACCATCGGCTCCGCTGATGACCAATATAGCGGCATCCAACACCTGTAAGGTGCGCTCCGTTTCTGCAGAAAAATCCACATGCCCCGGTGTATCCAATATGGTCAGAGCCCTTTCCCCGGAAGGCGTATGCAGCACAACCTCCGCCTGTTTGGAAAAAATGGTGATTCCTCTTGCCTTTTCCAATTCATGTGTATCTAAAAAGGCATCCCCATGGTCTACACGACCAAGCTTTCGGATGCCTCCCGATAAGTACATAATACTTTCTGCCAGCGTGGTCTTTCCCGCATCAACATGTGCGAGAATTCCCACTACCAGCTTATTTGTCACTTCACTCATACCTTAAAAACCTAAATCTTCTCCTACTAAGATTACCTTGATTCTTCCCTTATGTCTGGAAAAACGTGTTGTTAAAAACTGACAACAGATGGTATCCTTGCTCATACAATTCATGCAGGAACCTGTCTTCTTACAGGGGGTATCAATGGGAAATCTCTGGGCATTAATAGGTGCAGCTTCGTTTCTGGCCCGATACATTGCCGCCTCCTCATCCTTTGCCACCTTATTCATTCCCACTACCATCAGTACATGGTCCGGACCATATGCAATAGCTGCCACACGATTACTGTTACCATCAATATTTATCAGAATTCCATCCTCTGTAATTGCATTGCAGCTACAAAGGAAATAATCTGCTCCAAATATGGCTCTTTCCACTGCCTTCTTCTCTGCAGGGTCCTTACAGCCATCACGGTCCAACACCTTGTAATCCCCCGCGATAATTGCTTGCCTGAGTCCTATCTCCGCAACAGATACAGACCCGCCCCAGCCCACACTGCTTCCCTCCGGAATCAAGGAAAGAGCAATTTTAAGTGCCTCCTCCTTGGTTCCCGCATAGAAGCCTTCCATATTACGGCTTTCTAAGCCCTTGATAATCTTCTGAGAAAGCATCTCATTTCTTTTTACTCTATTCTCATCCATGCTACATTCCTCCCAATACTTCCGCAATCTTTTGGATCATCTCGTCTTCCTTTAGTCGGAACTTGATCTCTACACGTCTGGACGCCGCCATATCCACTTCTGTGGTTCCCTCTTTATATATAGGATCACTGCTGGCACGTCCGTTCACGGTAAGAACAGACTGGAGCTTTCCCACCTCTTCTTCAGAAAGTCCATTGTCCGTATCCATACAGAATTTCGCCACGGACTGGGCTCTTCCGGCAGAGAGCTGCATATTGTGCTGATATCCACCATTGGTATCTGTATGTCCCTCGATAATAATCTCCGCAATGTACTCCCTGTAGTTATCCTGTAATAACACACCCAGATACATAGGAATTACCTCTCGCAAAGTTTCTCTGCTGGCACTATTTAGAGATGTACTGTTTACACTAAAAAGTACGTCTGCCGAGAAGGTAATAGAACCATTCTGCGGATCTACCGACATACTGGAATTATTAAATTTACTCTGAAGCTCTCCGATAATATCCGTACGAATTCCTACAATATCCTGCAGCTCACTTTTGGTATTTGCAAGCTCCTGATTTGCTGCCTGAATCTCCAGATTGGCCCTGTCAATCTCCAGATAAGCAGCTGCCAGTTCCTCAGAGGTAAGGGCAACCTTATCATAAGCCTCCTGCAGCATCGCATAGGAATCCTCCAGCTCCTTCTTTGATTCCTCCAATTCCTTGTTGGAGGCTTCAATCTCCTGTCTATAGTTCTCTAAATCAATTCTGGCGTTTTCCAGTTCCTCTGAAGCAAAGCTTAGCTCCTCTCTGGTCACATCCAAATCCATTGTTTTCTGCCTATAAATCATCAGCGTAATTGCAATAATCAAGATAAAGATTAACAGCAGCGCCGCCATCATATCCGAGTAGGATTGCCAATAGCTGTGCTCTGAGTAGGCAGTTCTTTTATGTCTCCTTCGTCCCATATGCCACCTCTTTATCTGCTATTTCATCTGCCCTAAGGTAAATAACTGATTACTGATTTCCTCATTAATCAGGTTGCAGGTCTCATCCAGTCTTTCACACTGATTGCGCATCTGCTTCTCAATATTGTCCTGTCTGTCAAGCAGTGCTTCCACTGTCTTCTGCAGGGTAATATTTGCAGAAATCAAGGACTGGGTAGTCTGCTCCATCTTTTTATAATTCTCAGAATAGATTACCTGCTCCTGACATACCCGGTTCAGGGTCCCCCCCAGCTTATTAAAGTCTGTGCAGAGAGCCTTCTCCATTTGCTCGGTAAAACGATCCACAATCTGCTCCACGCCCTTAATCTGACTGTCAGCCTGCCCCTTCATCAGATTGGTAAGCTCCTTCATGGAATTGGCCAGATTCGCCTGATACAGAAGCATTGCCTTCATATTCTCATCAGAGGTAGATACCGGTGGTTCTACACACTCTCTGAAAAGGGACAGAAACTCCTCTAAAGTATCATAAGCATAGGACATGACACAGCGATGCACATAGGTAAACACCAACGAAAAGAAAATACCATATACAGAAGTATGGAACGCTACCTTCATACCTGCCAGAAGTGGTCCCACATTATCTGAAATTGTAAAAATATCGGTACCGTTAAAGGAACCGAGGCCCATGGAAAGTCCAAGGAAGGTTCCCAAAATACCAAGACCGGTCATGGTTCCTGATACGGTAGAGTTAAAGTAGGTCATTCCCACCTGATCTAAAAGTTCTTCGTTGATGTAATCCTCAATATCTGCCACCTGACTCATACCATGCTTTGTAGTATAGGAACGCATTTTCTTCTGATATTTACGAAAGGCATCATCCAGCTCCAGTACACTGAATATCTTCTTACGTCCCTGATAATCCTCCCAGAGATTCTGGCGCCTTTCGGAATAATCCTTACGAATTCCGTCCATAGCCTTTTCCAGAGATGCAGAAAACTCATTGACTCTTGCAAAGCTTACAAAAGAAATTGCAAAAATCACACCTATAATCAATAAAAAGCCCACATTGATAAGCAGATTCGGCATATCTGTAATATTGCCGGTAAATACACCGTTAATATACAAAATCACGGCAAATACTGCCACATAAACCGGAACCAATAAAAAATACAATCTGTTTTTCATACCCTTCTTCTCCTTCTGACCCTTTTCTCTTTTATTCTGCGTATGTATCGATATTATCTCCTTTTGCAGCATCCGCCTGATAGCCCTTTAGATTCTTATCGTAAGGATTTTCCTTCTTATAAGCTATCTGAGTAGTGGTTGTGCCACCGGAGATATAGCTTCTGCCACATTCCGGACAGATAGACGTATGTATGGCCACACTGGCCTGCAGCACCTTACCATCCTTCTGTGCCGCCTTGCTATATGCATTGGATACATGCTCTTGCTCATGAGCACGTACCCTTACCCCCGCCACTTCAGGGGAAATATGTGCCGGAGACTTAAAGCTTACCATCTCATCGGAACCGTCCACATATTTGCGGTTCTTACAGGTCTGGCACTCTTTGCTGCCTTTTGTCTCTTTTACCTTTCCGGCTTCATCAATTTGTTTATTGGGACTGATTCCCTGCAAAGCTCCTACATTCCCTAGTTCTTCTGCTCCGGGCTTTGCATTTACGTAATTTTCATAACCAATTCCATTAATTCCCATAATATCTCCTTTCTACAGCAGGAACTCTTCTCCCTCCTGTGAAACAACCTGCACCACACCCTCCCGGGTAGGATGTAACCTCAAAAATTCCCTGATTATATTATAGTTCCTCCAGCAGTGCATTGGGAAAACTTTCTTTGTATTTGTCACTTCCAGATATGCTTCCAGCCCTGCGAAGGAATCCCCTTCCTGTCTTGGGTCAAGAGGAACAAATGCCACATCGATTTCCTTTCCTCTAAGGTCCTCCATACTGTTCCAAAATGCTTTTACCATATTCTCATTAGCCTGAGTAGTCTCTCCTGCCCACAGCCAAAGATTCAAATCTCCTGCGTGATAAATGCACTTACCCTCGTAAGACAGCAGGTACGCCACGCCAATATCCGTAGACTTTAATGTATGCACCTTTAAAGTCTTTCCGTTGTAGAGAATAAACTCATAGTCCGATTTCTTCCTTACCTTATTCAGGTAGGGCTCTACGTCCTTGCCCTTCTCTGCCTCCTGTGTGATAAACCACTTTACCGGAACCTCACTGGAAAGAATATACCGTACATGGGGATACTCCTCCAAAAGTCCGAAAATGGCCGAATTATAATGGTCTCCATGCTTATGGCTGACAAAGACTACAATATCCTTTGACGGGTCCATCTTAGGGATACCTCCCTTGTAATAATCAAATAAGAAATATGCGTCCTCCATCTCCATCAGAAAACCGCTATGCTCAATATACGTTACCTTCAATTTTCTCTCCCAATACTTCCTGTCTGGTCAAAACCCAGTCCCCGAAGATTTCTTCACTGGGCACCGCTACGTCTCCCAAGGAAAACGTCACTTCCCCATACTTTTTAATTCCGTGCTCTGCTGCCAGTTCTTCGGTATACTCTTCTAAAAGGTGTACCCCCTCAAATCTCACCGGAAACGCAGAATACTGATTCACCAGTGGAACCACTCCGGTGCGTTCCTCGTTAATGTAATGGCTATCCTCCGTTACATGAATACTAATCCATGCCATGCCTTCCAGCATACTAAAGGGACCCTTCTGGGTAGATACATAGTTCCCCAACGAGTAGTAGCACAGACTCTTATTCCCATTCTCTGCTTCAATCCACTGAATGGGTTGCACCACGTGTGGATGGGTTCCAATTATTATATCGGCTCCTGCAGCCGTCATCTCCATAGCAAATTTTTCCTGATAGCCGGATGGCTTCTTCGTATACTCCGTTCCCCAATGGGGACACACGATTACATAGTCTGCCATCTCATCCGCTCTTTTAATATCTTCTACCACCTGTGGATTAAGGGTAGTATAGTCCATGCGCCCGTTTTTCTCATTGCACGCACATAGTAAATCCAGCTTGCCCCGAACCTCCTTGGGCACAGTCTCTATGTTGGGGCCATAGGTGTAATTGAGAAAAGCAAAAGTAATTCCGTCAATCTCCATGACGTGAATCTCATTTTCCTCCTCTGCCTCCTTCTGGATACCGGTCACAATCGTCTCCGGATAATTCTCTTCCCAAAAGGTAAGGCAATTCTCAATTCCGGTAAATCCCTTGTCCGCTGCGTGATTGGACGCAAAAAGCACTACATCAAAGCCGGCCTTTACAATGGCATCTCCCACCTGCGTAGGGGAATTAAACTCCGGATATCCGGAAAAGCCCAATTCATTTCCCCCAAATATGGTCTCCTGATTAATCAGGCTGATCTCCGCAGCCTCCAAAAAGGGCGCAATATCTTCAAACAAAAAATCATAATTTAAGCTGCCATCCTCCTGCTTTCCGGAATTTATAATTCCCATATGAAGCAGGTTATCCCCTACCATCATCAGCTCAATATCATATTCCGGAAAAGGGGTGGGTGAAGGCGTCGGCTCCGGAGTAGGAGTAGGTGTCTCCGCAATATCTTCGATATAAACGGCCTCCTCCAGCACTACCGGTTCTTCTGCCTCTACTGCACCGCATCCGCCTAATAAAATCATAGTCATAACACACAACCATGCAAACTTTATCTTCATGTAATGTTCCTCTACTTAAAATCTCTATAAAAACATGATAAACCCCGTGGACAAATTTGTCCACGGGGTTTGTAATTATAACGCATCGTCTAACAGTTCCTGATAGAACATTGCATAGTCTGTTCTCTTTTCTTTGATAAAGTTGATTGCTGAGGAAGGATGTGCATTCAAAATTCCGGTCATCAGATAAGGAATATCAAATCCCCATACAGCACCCTCTTCCTTGATTTTAAGAATGTGCTTTTCTACAAAGCTTACTGTTGCAACCTTGTTGTATTTAGGATTCTTAAGGAATCCCAACAGAAGCTCCATGTAACAGTTTCCTGCACCTCTTCCCATACCGTTTACCGTTGCATCTAAGAAGCTGACACCACGGGAAAGTGCCTCAATGGTATTGGCAAAAGCAAGTTGCTGGTTATTGTGAGCATGAATCCCCACCTTCTTACCATACTTCTCGGCAACCGCAAGATACTTCTGTGCAAGCTTCTCAATCTGCTCCGGATAGAAAGCGCCGAAGCTGTCTACCAGATAAATAACATCTACGCTACTCTGGGCAAGCATCTCAAGACCTGCCTCTAAATCTGCATCATTTACCTTGGATACTGCCATGATATTTACGGTAGTCTCATAACCCTTAGCATGTGCATCCTCAATCATTTCGATTGCTGCCGGAATAGTATTGATATATGTTGCGATACGAATCATATCGATAACGCTCTCTTCTCTGGGAAGGATGTCATTGCGGAAATCGCAGCGTCCTACGTCTGCCATAACTGCAATCTTCATATCACTCTTGTTGTCACCTACAATATCGCGGATATCCTTCTCATCGCAGAATTTCCACTTACCGAAGTTTTTCGGATCGAAAATCTCCTTAGAAGCCTTATATCCGAACTCCATATAATCCACACCGGCCTTAATATTAGCCAGATATAAATCCTTTACAAACTCATCGGTGAACATAAAGTTATTCACCAGACCTCCGTCACGAAGGGTACAATCCATCACCTGTACATCCGTTCTCACGGATATTAAAGAACCTTTTCTTCCATTCATAATTTTGCTCCTCTTTTTTCCCATACTTTTAACCTTTTAACGCTTCAACTCTTTAAAACATTAAAAGTATAATAATACGAGGTTTTACTTTTGTCAATACCCAATTGATTGTGTGTACAGGTATTTACCTTATAACGCCCTTATACTCTTGCCTCATAAGAAGAAATGGATTCTCCTCGTTCTTCCGCCTCTTTCTTTTCATAGGAAAAGAGTGGATTCAAGGTCATGCATCGTCCACCGGATACTTCCACGGATGTTGCCGTCATAAAGCTTGCTGCATCACTGGCCAGGAATACGATCGGCTTTGCGATTTCCTCGGGTCTTCCCGGACGACGGAGAATCGTCGTGGCAATGTTGCTTTGCAATTTGGCTGCTCCTACACTTTTGACAGAACGCTCCGTCGCAATAAAACCGGGCATCACACATGTTACCCGCACGTTCCATGCTGCGTACTCTCCGGCCAGAGTATTGGTTAGATTCATAACTGCTGACTTCAATGGTCCATAGAGGCTAGCCTTTCCGGAAGTAGCACATCTGCCTCCCAGCGAAGCCACATTGACAATGGCACCACCGTTTTGCTTCATGTAACGAAATGCCGCCTGGCATCCATACACAACGGATTTGAATATCAGATTTGTGATAAAATCAATTTCTTCATCATCATACTCTTCACCCTTTTTGTAACCGGAATTTCCTGCATTATTTACCCACACATCCAGCACTCCATAGTGCTGATGTACATGCTCAGCGAAATCATACACCTGCTTACTGTTTGTCACATCCACAACTTCATAATACACTTCTCCAAGCCTTGACAAGTCTTCATAAGCCTTCTTTAAGTCCTCTTCTTTTCTGGCGCAAATAGCTATTTTTGCGCCTTCCTCCAAGAAAGCCTGTGCTGTGGCAAATCCGATTCCCTTACTGCCGCCTGTTATCACTACAACTTTATCTTTTAAATTCAAATTCATCCCAATCGTCCTCACATCATAGAGTATTCTTATAAATATCCGCATCCTTCATGATTAACCGGATATTGTTTTCATCTGCAAGAGTACGGATGTCCTCCAGCGGATTGCCATCTACAATCAACAAATCGGCATACGCTCCTTCTTCCAATACGCCAATCTTTCCCCTCGGATAGGGGTTCTGAAAAGTAGTAAGCTTTGAAATTTCATAAGAATTTCCTGTAGCAGCTTTCAGTGCAACGAAATTGCCAAACTTCCGGGCATACAAGACTAAATCTTTTAATTGGTTTTCTGCCAACCAATCCATATCATTCACAAGATCTGTTCCGTATAGAATCGGCAGATGATATTTGTTGATTAACTCCACCGATCTGTGAAAACCTTCCTGCAGTAGTCTAACCCTAATCTTTGCCTGTTCTGTTACGGGAGTGAAATATTCAAGTATATGTTCTTCAAGGAGCGCCGGCATCAACCAGGTTCCGGCATCCGCCACCATTCGCGCAGTTTCCTCATCCAGCAAATTACCATGCTCTATACATTTCACGTTTGCTCTCACTGCACGCTTCACTGCCTCATTAGAATATGCATGTGCCATAACATAAGTCCCGAAATCTTGCGCTGCATCAACAGCAGCTTTAATCTCCTCGTAGGAGAATTGTGTCGTCTGGAGCTGGGAATATTCTGAGTCCACTCTGCCACTAAGCATAAGTTTTATCTGGGAGGCTCCCAGCAAAAACTGCTCTCTCACTGCACGCAGTACCTCCGGAACACCATCTGCTACACAGTTAATCTGATTTTGCAGAATTGTGGAGGTATAGTTCCCATCCGGAAGACGCACTGCTGAGATTCCTCCTCTCGGATCTCCATTTCCACAGGTTTGTGAAATATGAGCGTTTGACGGATATATCCTGGGACCGACCACAACACCACTATCAATACTTTTTTTCAGTCCGAATGTCATGCCACCGGCATCCCGGACTGTGGTAAAGCCTCTGAGAAGCACATCATGTGCTACTCTTACGGACCGGATTGCTCTTTCATCAATCCTCAAGCCCTCCGCCTTTTCAGATGAACTACTAAACAAATGCACATGATTATCTACAAGTCCCGGCATCACCACACGATTCCCGGCATCTATCACTTCATCAAAATTCTCTTCCGGAACAGCTCCCTGCAGGATTTCTTCCACAATCCCATCTTTGATTATGATCTTCGCAGATTCCTTTAACTTCTCCGTATGTCCATCAAATACATTTCCATTTTTTATTAATTTCTTCACAGATTTCTTCGGCTCTCCTGGTTTAGCCCTTGTATTCATCTACTACAGAGCGGATCTGATTAACGTTCACAGTATCTACATCGATAGGAAGAGAGCAGCCTGCTCCAAAGATGAATTTACCATCCGGAAGCTGCTTCGCAAAATTCTCCAACCTCTTCTCCAGACGTGCCTTTACCTCTTCCTGTGTTCCTACAAAATCATAGTTTCTGTCGATTCCACCGATTAGAACTTTGTCTGTCAATGAACGTAACTTTGCTGCACTGGTCAATCTCTCAGGAGCTATTCCTTCTGCAACATCCTCCCAGTTAAATGCTTCTACAGGATAATCAAGATAATTCTCAATATTCAAATCCGCATTTCCATGAATATGTAAGATATTAAACCAGGTTTTTCCCTTAATATAATTCAAAACATCTAAATCATATTCTCTGCAGAATTCTCTGTAGTCCTCATCTGAAATCACCTGAGAAGATGTATAAGAAGTTGCAAAGAAGAATCCGGCAACGCCCGCTTCCACATAAGCATCCACCAATCTCTTATTAACCTCGTTAATGTTTTTCAGGAAGCGATGTACGGCTTCTCTGTCCTTTTCAATAAATCCCTTGACGGTATCCGCGCCGCCTCTGGTGAAATAATGGAGCCAGGTTAATGCACTGAACAAGGTATGAATAACCGGTTTGGTTCCCTTGTAATGCTCTGTGACATTTCGTGACACCTGAATATCTCTCTGGAGCACTTGACTCTCTTTTACATTGATTGGCTGAATTTTGTCCAAATCTTCAATGCTCTCCACAGGATATTTTTTAATGTTAAACATCACACCGATCGGTGTTTTTCCTGTCAGGCTGTAATCTGCTCCTTCTTTATCATTAAACTCGATATCTGCCCCATATGCCTCTGTCAAATAGGCAGCACTGATCTGGATTTTAACAAAGTCAAAGTCATTTTCATCTGTCAATTCGATGGTTTTCTTGGTAAATTTTTCAATATCACGGTCTTCCTGTGGTACATGTTTCCAAAGCGAAACGGGGATTTTATCCACAGGCTGTCCATTTAAAACTGCTTTAATTCTCTCTGTTCCGTTCATATTTCATATTCCCTTTCTACATTATTTATAGTGAATGTTTATCTGCAACTTTCCGGATTAATTTAATACTATCTGATGGGATATCAAGAGGCAGAGAGCAACCTGCTCCAAAAATGAAACGTCTGTCCGGAATCTCTCTGATTAATGTCTCAAGTCGCTCATCAAATGTCTTTTCCACCTCAGACAGGCTTCCATAATAATCATGGAACTGATCCGTTCCTCCTATCAGGATTTTGTCTGTCAGAGAACGAAGCTTTGCTGCACTGGTCAAATGCGCCTTATCCACACCGAAGGTTGCATTCTCCCAGTTAATAGCTTCCACTGGGTACTCAACTAACTTTTCAATGTATAAATCTGCATTTCCATGGATATGCAGCATATTAAACCAGGTCTTCTTGTGAATATGCTCCAAAACGTCCAAATCATACTGACGGCTAAATTCCTCAAATTCACTTTCCGTTACTACATGGGGCGATGTAAAGGCCGTAGCAAAGAAAAATCCATCTGCACCAACTGCTACATACTCATCCACAATTCGCTTATTTACTTCGTTCAAATTCTGTAGAGCCTTGTGAACTGCATTTTTATCCTTGGCAATCAATTCTTTAACAGCGGTTAAACCACCTTCCGTCAGAACCTCCAGCCATGTGAGGGAAGAAAACAGAGTAGGAAGCACAGGCTTTGCTCCCTGATAGTGATCAATGATTTTCTTTACAGCCTTAACATCTCTTTGAATCACCGGATTGTTATGTACATCCAGAATATCGATTTTGGCAAGGTCGTTAATTCCCTTAACAACATGCTCTTTCACTTCATAAAGTTTCTTAACCTTCTGAAATTTCAAAGGCGGATTTTCAAAAAATTCTATCTTCTCTCCATATGCCTCCGCTAAGTAAGCCGCATTTAACTGAACCTTTACGATATCAGAGCCATATTCCTCTGCATAATTAATAATGCCCTCTGCAAATGCATCCGGATCACGATCAATTGCCGGTACATGCATCCATGTTGCTGCATTTATATATTGATCAAGTGGTTTTCCCGCAATTAAAGCTTTAATTCTCTCTGTTCCTGTGCTCATTTCCTCTTATCTCCTTTTCATCTATTGTCACAAATTCATCTGATATTTAAATTATATAGTTATCCGTAGAAATAAATCTGGAAAAGAATTGTTTGGTCCTCTCCTCCTTGGGATGGCTGAAGAATTCATGCGAGCTTCCCTCTTCCACAATCACTCCTCCATCCATAAAAACTACATGTGTTGCAACATCCTGGGCAAATGCCATCTCGTGTGTAACAACCACCATGGTGCTCCCCTCTTTTGCAAGAGACCTGATGATATCAAGTATTCCGCTTACCAGCTCGGGATCCAGCGCAGATGTGGGCTCATCAAACAGAATTACATCCGGATTCACTGCAATTGCCCTTGCAATACCCACGCGCTGCTGCTGACCACCGGACAACTGGGAAGGATAGTAATCATATCTGTCAGACAGTCCCACCTTATCCAAAGCTTCCTTAGCTCGTTTCTCTGCCTCCGCTCTCGGAACTTTTCTTGCAATAGTCAGGCCTTCCATAACATTTTGGAGGGCTGTTTTATTTAAGAAAAGTCCGTAATTCTGGAAAACAAAGGCAGTTTTCTTTCGAAGCTTTGTAATATCCTTTTTGGTAGCCTTCTGAACATCCAGATTCAGATCCTTTAAAACAATTTCTCCCTGATCCGCTTTTTCCAGGAATGTGATGGTCCTAAGAAGAGTTGTCTTACCGGAACCGCTTGGTCCTAAGATTGCAACTACATCCCCCTTGTTAACTTTTAAATCCACACCCTTCAGTACCTCATTTTTGCCAAAGGCTTTATGAATATTTTTAAGTTCTAACATATCTGAATTCTCCTATACGCTTCTAACTATTTTTCTATGCGCCTGTGCCTGCTTTTCAATGATTGCAAATATTCCCTGAACTAACAGACATAGTATTAAATAAATCACAAAAATATCTAAATATGATTCTATAAAATTATATCCATAAGATGCCTGCGTCTTTGCAATGGCTGTTACTTCCTTTACTGACATCATGAAGGCAAGTGATGTTCCCTTAATCAGGTTCACTGTAGTAGTACAGATATTGGGAAGTGCTGCTTCAAAGGCCTGCGGAAAAATAATTCTGACATTTGCCCAAAATGGTGTAAGTCCAACCGAAAGTGCTGCTTCCATCTGCAATTTATCAATGGAAAGAAGCGCGGACCGGAATGTCTCCGTCAAAAGAGCCGTTGTATTGATTGTGAAAACGATGTAAGCATACACAATCGGTTCAATGTCCCAAACACTGAAGTTTATTTCCATCTTTTGTACAATGGCATTCAACAGACTGGGAATCAGACTATACACAATCAGTATCTGTAAAACCTGTGGCGTTCCCCTGATTAAGGACACATATGCTGTAATGATTGGTGTTGCAACCCTCACTCTATGAATTTCAACAAGTGCAAGAATAAATCCTAAAATTATGCTGATAAACAGAGCAATAATCGTAATCTTTAATGTAATCGGAACTCCTTCCAGTGCCAACCAGAAGGTTTCCTTCATGAATTCTGTATTAAGTCTCATTCTTCGTTTCCTCTTCTTGCGATTTAATTTCTAACCTGCAATTGTTTTTCTTCCCTTGGAAAGCTGCTTTTCAATCTGTGCAAATAATATTTCTATTGTCTTTGTCAGCACCCAATAAATGATGAATAGTCCAAGATAGGTCTCCAAGGTATAGGAACCATAATTCATATTGATGATATTTTTTCCCGCTCCCATCATATCAATCAGACCAATTGTATAGGCTAAGGCTCCTTCCTTCATCAGACTGGTAATGATGTTTGCAATATTGGGAAGCGCAAATCTTACAGCCTGTGGAAAAATGATTCGCCAGAAGGCCTGCGTTTCTGTAAGTCCTATACTAAGTGCAGCCTCATGTTGTATTGCATCCACCGAATCATATGCTGCTCTCATAATCTCAGAAATGAAAGCGCTAAAGCTTAAGCTAAATGCCAACACAATGAAGATTCCTTTATTCCAATTATTGATATCCACTCCTGTAAAGTGTTCAACGAATTGTGGTAATCCGTAGTAGACCAGATAAATCAGTACAATGGATGGAATGCATCTGAAAACTGCGGTATACCCGTCGGCAATTACTTTCCCCCATTTTCCGCGTATTTTTGCTCTTGCGAGAAGTGCTCCAAAAAGGATAGATACAATCAGAGTCGTTATTACAACTGCAAATGTAACCCCTATGTAAGGAAGTATTTTCCCAATTGCATACCATATAAAACTTGGTTCAAATACTCTGTAAGATCCCATATCTTTTCTCCATTTTTATTTTTCTTTATTAATGTAATGAGCTGAGTTCTGATACATACTGATATAAATCTTCTCCGAAGAACTCCAGCTCAAGGGCTTCGATTGTACCATCTTCCTTCAGCTGTGCAATCGCTTCATCATATGCATCTGCAATCTCCTGATTTTCACTATTAAACAGCGGATAAGTAGGAATTGCTTCGTAGATAAAGAAGCTCAGCTGATCGGCAAACTGATGATATGCTCCTCCCTCCTCAACAATATTTTTCTGATAATAATGTCCTGTTACAATATGTCCGTCATATCTTCCCTCCAAAAGCCAAGTAATTGCCTCTGTAGTATCAAAGCTTTCTGCCGGCTGTAAGTCAATTGGATAATCCGGATTGTTCTGATTCCAGAGGTCTACAACTGTGTACTGCGCATTACTTGGTGCTAACGGAACTAATTTACCGCTGAACTGTGAAAAGGTTTCAAAACTTGTAATCTCATCCGCATCCTCTGAACGAATCAGAAGACCAACAGTAGTAACTCCACTATCCTGCTCAGGAATAATAAAGGTCTCCGCTCTCTCGGCAGTCCACCATGCAGTCTTAAAACCAAGGTCATATTTGCCGGTCTGAATACCGGTTAACAAATCCTCATCTGTCGTATCAATAAACTCAACCTCATACTGTGGAAGAAGTTCAAAAGCCGCTCTCACAACCTCTGTCTCAAAACCGGTCTGTTTTCCATTCTCATCGTTGTAGTTATATGGTGGTGAAGTGAAAACTCTTGCAATCTTCACGGTTGTAACTCCGGTATCGGAACCACTATTTTCTGCTTCCGCAGAGCTCTGTTCTACGCTATTCTGCGTATTTGTCTGTTGCTCAGCATTTCCGCATCCTACTGCACTAAAAGCTAATGTTCCTACAACGCCAAGCGCTACTAACTTGTTTATAATGTTTTTTCTAAATAAATTCTTCATAATTAAACCTCCAGATATATCTTCATATACTTTTTCCTTGATTTTGGGTATAAAAAAACAGGCATCATATGCATGACACCTGCTTATAACTTACAGCCTATAGCTTATAAACACATAAACACAAAATCAGGTACACAATGCATATGAAAAATAAACCGTACTAATACATACAGTCTGACAGCAACAACATAATGTACTTTTTGTCATTCTCTGTGCTTTCATAGCATTTCCTCCTTTTTATTATTCCCTACCTTTCCGATAGGTTAACTTTATTACTTGTCTCTGATAATACTCTCCACGCTTTTTAAAGTCAACAATTTTTTTCATTTGACATTATAGATTCTTTCTCTAGCTTATTATAGGAAATTCCTATATCTCATCTCACTGTTTTTCTATTTCTGCATCTCTTTTAGGCAGCCTTCTGACCACATGCACATAATAAATTCCCTGCACAATACTGGTCACAATCCAAGCAATTGGAAATGACAAATTCAAAATCACATAATCCGGATACAGTGGGAAAATCACAAATATCCAAAAGATACGAAGCAGGCAGATGCAGACAATGGCAATAACGGATGGAATCAGAGATGAGCCCATTCCCCGCACAGACTGTGGAATTACCTCCATCAGACCGCATATTCCATAAAAGAATCCATTCTGTCTGGTCCTGGCCGCCCCATAAGCAATCGCAACCGCATCTGTGGTGTAAATTCCTATCAACTGAGGTGCAATCCCATATACAAGAGAGCCCATCAGTGTTCCCAACACAATAACAATCCCAAAACACTCCAGATTCGCTTTTCTCACTCTGCTGTACTTACTTGCACCGATATTCTGTCCGGCAAAGCTGATCGCCGCATGGGAAAATGCATATAATGGCGTGTACATATAGGCATCGATATTGCTGGATGCAGTATGTCCCGCCAGTACGGTCGTTCCAAAACTATTTACCGATGATTGCACAAGCAAGGTGGAAAGGGTCATCGTTGTAGTCTGGACAGCTGCCGGTATGCCTACTTTTAAAATCGCCGGAAGCTTCCCCGGATAAATCTTTAAATCCTTCCAAATCAGCCGATGGGTTCCTTCATCTCTCATAAGACAAAGCGAAACCAGTACCATGGACACTCCTTGGGAAAAGACAGTGGCTATAGCAACTCCCGCGATACCCAGATGGAATATCACCACCAAAATCAGGTTCAACACTACATTCAGCGCACCTGCCAGTACGAGAATATATAAAGGTCTTCTGGTATCACCCACTGCCCTTAATATCGCTGTTTCAAAATTATACATAAACAGAAACGGCATACATATGTAATAGATTCTCAGATACAGCACTGCCTGGGAAATAATCTCCGGCGGGGTATCGAGAAGCTCCAATGCCGGTCTC
Organism: Lachnospiraceae bacterium; assembly: GCA_017467845.1. Classification (GTDB taxonomy): domain Bacteria; phylum Bacillota; class Clostridia; order Lachnospirales; family Lachnospiraceae; genus Acetatifactor. The sequence goes on from JAFUKH010000085.1 coordinate 26,100, forward strand.
GCTGTTATCTCACCCAATATGATCATGAGAATACCACCGATAATTGCGGCCAAGACTGCTGTATGGATCGTATCATGAAGTGCACGTTTATCCCCTGCTCCAAATGCTCTGGCGACAAGTACATTTGCACCAACCGATACACCAATAAACAAATTAACCATAAGTGATGTCAACGTGGTGGTTGCACCAACTGCAGCCAAGGCGTCGGCCCCGCTGAATCTCCCAACCACCACGATATCTGCAGTATTGAAAACAAGCTGCAATACATTGGTTAAAATAACCGGAATCGTAAATAAGATAATCTCTTTAAAAATAGATCCCTTTGTCAAATCAAGCTCATAGGATTTTCTCTTGCTGTTGTTCATAGTGATGTGTCTCTCTCATTTATTGTTCTTTATTATTCCTATCTGTTTAATATGATATAGCACATCTCCCATCCTATGTCAAGAATATGAATTTACGATTCCACGGAGTTTTTACGGTTGCATAAAAACATTACCACGGATGCACCGATGATTATGGCGTATCCCACAAAGCTTAAGGCATCCGGAAGCTCATGGAGTACGATAAGACCAAGTAGTGTTGAAAAGATAATCTGTGAATACTCAAATATAGAAATCTCTCTGGCGGGAGCGTGAGAATATGCTGCCGTTAGGGCGAACTGTGCACATGCTGCGGCAAGTCCTGCCAATAATAGATACATCACCTGCACCCCTGCCATTGGAGTATGGTTTATGAGTAGTGCCGGCACAGATGCAAGGCAGGAAAATCCGGAAAAGAAAGCAACAATCACCGGACCTTTGACCCCTTTCTTGCTGCTTAATCGAACGAATGCATATGCCATACCTGCACCTAATCCTCCAAGCGCACCAATTATTGCCGCAGGGTTTTGAAAAATATCAGTAGAGGGCTTTATTACAAAAAGACTTCCTAAAAAGGCAACAATGATGCACAGCCACTGATACCATCGTACTTTTTCTTTTAGGATTAAGAAGGAAAAAATCAACACAAAAAACGGCGACAGCTTATTCAACATAGAGGCATCCGCCACCGGCAAATGATCCACTGCATAGAAATTGCAGAAAATTCCCACTGTTCCTGCTGCTGACCGCATAATCAAAGGAAGCAATGACTCCTTTGTGATACGAACCTGCTCATGGTTCTTTATGATAATGCCCACTGCAAAAATGAACGCAATTAAATTCCTGAAAAAGCTCTTTTGCATGGATGGAAGATCTCCGGACAGACGTACGAATAAATTCATACAGGAAAAACCAAAAGCTGACATTACAATATAAAAAATACCAATACTTTTATTCTGTTTCATACCTTTATTACCTTTCAAACCTCTCACAAAATTTTACAGTGGTATTCTATCACAAACTTTCCTGTTAGAGAAATCATTATTTTCCTTTAAATCCTAATATACAAAAGAGAGCTGCCAAGGCAACTCTCTTCTTATTACTCCATATATAACACAATCTCGCCCTTTTCCAAGGTCTCTTTCAGATTAATAATGCGCTGGTTGGTTGATCCTTTAAACACTAACCGAATATCCTTGAGAGCCTCCACAAATTCGCCGTCCACAAGGACATCTATCATGGAAAGCATCTCGTCGGTGACTTCGCACCAGGCTCTGCCGCCCTCCACTAAGTCCTCATCATAAGTATATCCGGTGTAGCACCAGATGGTCTTGTCCGGAAAGCGTTCCTTCACTCTGCGCAAGAATGGCACCAATGCCCGCTGATTCTCCGGCTCCATTGGCTCGCCTCCAAGCAGGGTAAGTCCCACAATATAGGAAGGTGCTAGGTCTTCTAAAAGAGCATCCTCCACTTCTTTTGTAAATTCCTCTCCGAAGTTAAAATCCCATGTCTGTGCATTAAAGCAGCCTTTGCAGTGGTGAGTGCAGCCCGATACAAACAGACTGACACGCACACCCTCTCCATTGGCAATATCGCATTTCTTAATCTCACCAAAATTCATTACAGATGTAACACCCTTTCCTTAATTTCCTGGGTTCTTCCCTGGTTCCAGAACTGTGTTCCGATGTAACCGCAGGTTCTACGCGCAACATTTAAGGTATTCTGATCTCTATTATGGCAGTGGGGGCACTCCCAGATAAGCTTGCCGTCCTCTTCTACAATCTGGATTCCTCCGTCGTATCCGCAGTTCTGGCAATAATCACTCTTGGTATTTAATTCCGCGTACATAATGTTCTCGTAAATAAACTGAAGAACACCTATAACTGCCGGAATATTATTCTGCATGTTCGGTACTTCCACGTAGCTGATAGCACCACCGGTAGAAAGAGACTGGAACTCTGATTCGAATTTCAGCTTGGTGAATGCATCAATCTCCTCACGCACATTTACGTGGTAGCTATTGGTAATATATCCTTTATCGGTAACACCTTCGATGATACCGAATCTTCTCTGTAAGCACTTTGCAAACTTATATGTGGTACTCTCAATCGGTGAACCGTAGATACCGAATCCAAGAGTCGTCTCCTCTTTCCACTTATTACATACCTCATTCATGTGCTTCATTACATCCAACGCAAAAGGCTTCGCCTCAGGATGAGTATGAGACTTACCGGTCATAAAACGTACACATTCACACAGACCTGCGTATCCCAAGGAAATCGTAGAATAACCACCATATAACAAACGATCGATAGGCTCACCTTTTTTCAGTCTCGCCAGCGCACCATACTGCCAAAGAATCGGCGCAGCATCAGAAAGAGTGCCCTTTAAACGATTGTGGCGATGCATAAGCGCCTCGAAGCAAAGGTCTAATCTTTCGTCAAAAATCTTCCAGAATCTATCGTAATCACCACCGGAAGATAATGCCACATCCACAAGGTTGATGGTAACAACACCCTGATTAAATCTTCCGTAGAACTTATAGTTCCCCTGGGCATCCTTCCAAGGAGTCAGCGCACTTCTGCACCCCATTACTGGGAAACAGTTGCCTTCCTTAAGCTCCATCATCTTCTTCTCGGAAATGTAATCCGGAACCATACGCTTTGCAGTACACTTTGCAGCAAGCTCAGTCAGATAAAAATACTTAGAACCTTCCGTAATATTATCTTCTTCCAAAACATAAATCAGCTTTGGGAATGCCGGAGTAATCCAGATACCGTTTTCATTCTTAACACCCTGGATACGCTGACGAAGCATCTCCTCGATGATTAATGCTAAGTCCTTCTTCTCCTGCTCATTCTTCGCTTCATTTAAGTACATAAATACGGTAAGGAACGGAGCCTGTCCATTGGTAGTCATCAAGGTAATTACCTGATACTGAATGGTCTGCACACCTCTCTCAATTTCCTTTAAGAGACGCTTTTCTACAATCTTACTTACCACTTCTTCTTCCGGACTCTGCCCTAAATCTACAATATCCTCCAATACTTCCTTGCGGATTTTCTCTCTGGAAACCTGAATGAACGGTGCCAGATGAGCCAAGGAAATACTCTGTCCGCCATACTGATTACTTGCAACCTGTGCAATAATCTGAGTAGCAATATTACATGCAGTTGAAAAGCTGTGTGGCTTATCAATAAAGGTCTCGCTGATAACGGTTCCATTCTGGAGCATATCCTCTAAGTTTACAAGGTCACAGTTATGCATGTGCTGTGCAAAATAATCAGAATCATGGAAATGGATAATTCCCTCTGCATCAGCCTTCACAATATGCTCCGGCAAAAGGAGACGTCTTGTTAAGTCCTTACTTACCTCACCTGCCATATAGTCACGCTGTACACTGTTGATAATCGGGTCCTTATTGGAATTCTCCTGCATAACTTCCTCGTTATTACACTCAATTAAGGACAGAATTCTGTCATCAGTGGTATTGCTCTTACGCACTAAAGTTCTGTTATAACGGTACTTAACGTAGCATCTCGCAACGTTAAACGCACCCTGAGCCATGATCTGGTTCTCTACCATATCCTGCATCTCTTCTACAGAAACCGCTCTATTCATTTTATTACATTTGAAATTAATGTACTCCGCAATCTCATCAATCTGAGCTCCGGTTAATTCCTCTCTGATTGCAGCCTTGTTTGCCTTACTAATCGCAGCTATAATCTTGTTAATGTCAAATTCGACTTCTGAGCCGTTTCTTTTAATTACTCTCATGATAATCCCCTTTCATAACTCTGCAGAAATCATTATATCTTACACATCAAAAAAACACAAGATATAGTTGTTGTTTTTTATTTAAAACACAAGATATGATAAATCTGTCATTAATATCAAAAAAGCGGTAAAACACTGAGTTTTACCGCTTTTTAAGCTACTTTTCAAATTTTCCGGAAGCATGTTTTCCCGTAATGGAATATTCTACCCATTCCGCTATATTGACAGCATGGTCACCAATTCTCTCTAAATATTTGGATGCCATCAATACGTCTGCCAGATATTCTCCGTCTCCCTGCTTCTCACATATTTCTGCAATGACCTCTGCCTTAACATCCGCGAAGAGGTCATCTACCACATCATCGTAAGCCATTACATCTCTCGCCATGGCAAGATCCTTCTTTACAAAAGAATCGATTGCTCTGGTCACCATAGAGATGGTTGCCTGAGCCATTTCATAGAGCTTTGTATTCTTCGTCTGATTTTTATTGATAAATCTTGCCATCTCTGAAATATCCAATGCCTGATCACCGATTCTTTCCATATCAGAAATCATCTTAAGTGCTGCGGAAATCTGGCGCAAGTCCTTTGCCACCGGCTGCTGTCTGAGAAGAAGCTTCATACACATACTCTCAATCTTACGCTCCATAGCATTGATTTCTTCCTCAATGGCTGCCACACGATTTTCCTGCTCTACCTCGGCAGAAAGCATCTGTACCGAAAACTCAATGGCATCCTCGCAGAGAGCTCCCATATTAATGAGCTCTATATTTAACTGTTCTAACATTTCATCAAAATGATTTCTCATATTAACCAAACCTTCCTGTAATATAATCTTCCGTTCTCTTATCCTTCGGTACAGAGAACATCTGCTCCGTGTCACCGAATTCGATGACTTCCCCAAGCAGGAAGAATGCTGTCTTGTCAGACACACGGATTGCCTGCTGCATATTGTGGGTAACCATGATAATGGTGTACTGCTTTTTCAGCTCCATTGCCAGATCCTCAATACTTGCAGTGGAAATAGGATCAAGTGCGCTGGTAGGCTCATCCATAAGAAGCACCTCAGGCTTTACCGCCAGAGCCCTTGCAATACAAAGACGCTGCTGCTGACCGCCGGAAAGTCCAAGTGCTGACTTTTTCAGACGATCCTTTACCTCATCCCAGATAGCGGCACTGCGAAGAGACTCCTCCACTATTTTGTCCAGCTGTTCCTTTTTCCGAATACCATGGGTTCTTGGTCCATACGCAATATTATCATAAATGCTCATGGGGAATGGATTGGGCTTCTGGAACACCATTCCTACCCTTTTACGAAGCACATTTACATCCATTTTCTTATCATAGCAGTCCTCGCCATCCAGCAAGATCTGCCCCTCGATTCTACAGCCCGCAACTAAATCATTCATTCGGTTTAAGGATTTTAAAAGAGTTGATTTACCACATCCCGAGGGTCCGATAAATGCAGTAATCTCTTTTTCCGGAATTTCAAGATTCACATTTTTCAGTGCCTTGAAATCACCATAATATAAATCAAGATTCTTTATTTCAAATTTACTCATTATGTCTAAATTTATGCCTTTCCTGTACCCGCAAACTTTGAGCCGCAGGTACAAATTTGCCAGGTAAAAAATCTTTCATATATGGATTTTTTACCTTTTGCCCAGCTTTTTACCAATCAGATTAGATATACCATTAATTAAAAGCACCATCACAAGTAGCACTACACCGGTACCATACCCCTTTTCCATGGCAAGACCCTCGTTAAAGAGCTGATACATATGCACTGCAATGGTTCTTCCGGAGCCTAAAACAGAACCCGGCACCTTCGCCACCGTACCGGCAGTGAAAATAAGCGCTGCCGTCTCACCCACAATACGCCCGATTGCAAGAATAACACCTGCCAAAATACCGGGAACCGCTGACGGAAGTACGATTACAAAAATAGTTCGAAGCTTTCCCGCTCCCAGCCCGAAGCTTCCTTCTCTGTACAAATCAGGTACTGAAATCAAAGCCTCCTCTGTGGTACGCATTATGGAAGGAAGTACCATGATTGCCAGGGTCAGCGCACCACTGAGAAGAGAATAATTCAGTTTCAAAGCCACACAGAAACACAGATAACCAAACAGACCATATACGATTGAAGGAATACCTGACAAAGTTTCCGTAGTAACACGAATCACCTTCACCAGCTTACTGTCCTTACTGGCATACTCCACCAGATAGATAGCAGAAAAAATCCCTACAGGAACTGCCAAAAGAAGGGTCATCACTACCATAATTAATGTATTAATAAGTGCCGGAACCACGGAGCCATTGTCGGAGGTATACTTCCACGCAAACAAATCCGGTGTCAAATTTGGAATACCCATCACGAGAATGTAAATAATCAGGCTTGCCAGCACACCCACTGTCAAAACTGCTGCCCCGTACACCAGCAGACGCAAAATTTTCGATACATTCATTCTTCTTTTTCAACCTTTTTCACTACGCTGTTTTCTTATTTTTTGCCAAAGAGAACAACACATTAATTAACAAAATAAATACAAACAATACCACAGCGGTGGCGATGAGTGCCTCCCTGTGTAAATCTGTAGCATAACCCATTTCCAGAACAATATTACCGGTAAGAGTACGTACCCCCTCAAGGAGACTACCCGGAATCACCTTCTGGTTACCTGCCACCATAATCAAAGCCATAGTCTCTCCGATAGCTCTGCCAATACCTAAAATAACGCCAGCCATAATACCGGATTTCGCCGCAGGAAGTACCACACGAAATACACTCTTTTCATGAGTGTCCCCCAGAGCTACCGCTGCCTCATAATAGCTTTCCGGCACCGCATGAAGGGCAGTCTCAGAAATATTAATAATGGTAGGCAGAATCATAATTCCCAAAAGAATTGATGCCGTCAACACATTCTTTCCACTTCCGCCGAAAAGAGTCTTTATCATGGGCACAAGTACCCACAGACCAAAGAAACCATATACAATAGAAGGAATTCCCGCAAGCAAATTAATGGCCGGCTTCACGATTTTGTACATTTTAGAATCGCAAAACTTAGCCATAAATACAGCAGTCAAAATTCCGATCGGAACTCCAACGATAATGGCGCCTACGGTTACGTAGACGCTTCCCACTATCATCGGAAAAATTCCATATAGGTTGTTGCCTGGTTTCCAGGTTCTGCCAAAGAAGAAGGAAAGGAATCCTATCTCGCTGATGGTCGGTATTCCATTAGCGAAAAGGAAGATACATATAAGCAGAACCATGGCGATGGAAACACAGGCAGCCACCAGAAAAACCAGTTTCATAAGTTTTTCTTTCATGTCATTTTACCTCATATCAAACAATTACTGAATTTCGCTCCAATTCTTAATCTCACCGGTGTAAATCTTCATAATCTGCTCACTGGTAAGATTGTCCACTGCAGTGTTCTCTTTATTTACAATTACTGCAATACCATCCATTGCAATCTGAGTACCAACCAAGCCTTTTTCGATTTCACTATCCTTTAATGCTCTGGAAGCCATACCGATGTCTAAGGTTCCGTCTGCAGTTGCTGACATGCCGGTTGAAGAATCACTGGTCTGAAGCTCTACTTCTACACCTGCATTTATGGTAGCGTAGCCTTCAATTAACTTCTCCATTACAGGAGATACAGAAGAAGAACCACCAACAACGATTTTACCGGTTGCACCGTTAGATACAAAGCTCGCGGTGTTATCTAACTTGATGTAACCCTTCTCTTCTACGATTGCCTGACCTTCGGTTGAAAGGATGAAGTTTACAAAATCCTGAGCTGCATCACTTACTTCTGCCATAGTTGCAATGTTGAAAGGCCTTGCAACCTTGTAGGTTCCGTTCTTTACGTTTTCTACAGTTGCTTCTACACCATCTACTTTGATTGCCTTCACCTTAGTGTCATCCATAGAACCAAGAGAGATATATCCGATACCTGCTTCATTGCCCTGTACGGTAGTAATCATTACGGAAGTAGAGTTGGTAACCTCTGCGGTATCAATGGTCATGTCCACCTTTTCACCGGCCTCATTCTTCTGCTCGATTCCCATCAGCTCTACGAAAGCGCCTCTGGTTCCTGAGCCCTCCTCACGGGAGATTACATATACGTTCTGTGCGCTGTTATTTGTGCTGTTATCTGCACTGTTATCTGCGCCGCCACATCCTGTTAATACGGTAGCTGCCATCATTACAGCCATACAAATTGATAAAATTTTCTTTTTCATAAAATCCTCACTTTCTGCCGCACCGCGGCACTTAAATCATATTCAACTCTTCATTGTTTACAAATATTATTCTAAAGCCCCAATGTAAAATCGGTTACCAGTATTTCCTCAATTTTTTGTAAAGTAATGTGAAATCAATGTAAAATATCCAATTATTTGGTCAGCTGTTTTGCTGTCAAAAAAGTAGTTACCGGAACGGACAGCACCACTGCCAAACTGCCAATAATACCTTTTACCAATTCCACCACCATAAAATCCGTGTTGATCAGACTCATATATGGCATGCTGTACATGTAATACACCAGCACGGAATTAAGGCTTGTACCCACAAAAGCAAGTGCCAATGTATCGGTCATGGTTCCCATAATATCTTTACCAATATTCATTCCGCTCCTCCACAGCTGTCCTTCGGTAAGCTGTGGATTCTGCTCCTTCAACTCAAACAGGGATGACACAAGAGACATACAGGAGTCCATTACTGCACCCATGGCCGCAATCAATATTCCTGCGGTCAGCAGATTGTCAATGCGGAAGGAACAATTCTCCGTAATAAAAAGCAGGTTCTCGGCCTCCGGTGTACTTAAGGTATTTATATTGCCGAATTCTCCAACAATGTACGCCAGAATTCCCGCCAGCACGGTACATATGGTACAACTCAGTGTTGCAAGCATACTCTTTGCCGTAAAACCATTCAGCACAATCATGTTATGCAGAGTAGAAAGCAGCACTACGATAACTGCTGCCCAAATAGCGGGCATTCCATTAATCAGCATAGGAATAAATAAAAATACAACATTCACCAATGTTACCAAAAGTCCGGCGATGGCACAGGCCCCCTTTTGCCTTCCGATCAGTAAGACGAGTGCCAAAAGCAGTACTGCCAGAAAATAGACGATGCTGCTACGATCTCTATACATCACTGTGGTGATGATAAAATCATCATAGCTTCCCACGATGTAATCCATGCCCACAGATGCTTCCATCTGGGAAACTCTGGTTACATAATTGGTAGCCTGCAGGATTTTTCCCTTGTGCTCACCACTGAGAATCTCCAGTTTTAAGACCTGCTTTCCGATTCGAATATAATCAAAATCCGGATCTTGTCCCATATCCTCCGAAACAATCTCCGTTACTCTTGCCTTTGCATAAGCAAGTCCCTCGGGATAATCTGCCGGTCTTTCATAGGTTAAGGATTTATTAATTCCTATGATTACTAAAATATATATAATTAAAAATATAGTATGCCCCAAAAATTTTTTCATAAACGTTTTACTACTCCTTTACGAAAAGGAGCTCCGCACAATTTCTGTACGAAGCACCTTTCCAAATTACTAAAGAAGAATGACTAATTCATGTAGCTGGCAATCATTACATAATCTAATACATTCACGATTTCATCACGGTTGATATCACACTTCTTCTCGTTTGTCTGATACTTAGCAAGAGCAATTGCAAGGTCGGCTAAGGTAACCTTTCCATCCTTGTTAATATCACTTGCTTTCTCGTAAGAGTAAAGCTCAGTTGTTACCTCTCCCTTAACCGTCTCAGCTACCACGTCTTCTGCATTTAATTCCTCTTCGATTTCAGAAAGCTCTACCGTATCAGCCTTTACAAGCTTCGCTACTACAGAATCCGCATTAACGCCGTCCTTTAAGGTAAAGGTGAAGGTTGCTACATTGCATCTTACCTCAGAGCTTACTGCATTCTGAAGACCCATAAGAAGGCTAACTTCTCCGTTCTCGTTTGCTGAATCACTGAAGATCACATTGTCAAAACAACTCTTTGCTTCTACAAGCTCAAGTGCCTCTGTATCATAGGAAAGAGCAATTTCAAATGCATTTGCCTCTTTTAAATTATCAAACTGTACGGTGTACTCGATAGTATTCTCATTCTCTTCTACGATCAGCTCGCTTCCCTGCAGATAAGAAGTAACGTCATCTGAAGTATCACGTCTTAAAGTAAACTGATCATACACATACTTTTCTGTGGTAATCTGATCAAGGTCGGTATCATATTTAAACATATAGGTTACTGAGCTGATAGTATCCTCAGATACTTCAAACATAGTGATTACCTGTTCCTTCTTGATATCACTTCCGGTATCGGTAGAGTTTACATCAAGGAACTCATAGTTCAATGAAAGAGGATCACCCTCGCCTACAGTATAGTTCTTTCTGGAATACCACTTTAAGCCACCTGCATGTCCACCTACCATATAAAGAGGTGCATTACTTGGCTGTTCAATACTTCCATCCTCGTTGATTGCAGGGTTTGCATTGTTACCTTCTGCGGTTACAAAGCCTCTGGAATATACGTGGTCATGTCCCTGTAATACTAAATCTACATCTAATTCAGAAAAGATTGGTGCCCAGAACTTTCTTGCAGATACTACATCACCATCAACGATATGTGATGCACCGGTATAAAGTGACTTATGGAAGCCTACTACCACCCACTGTCCGTTCTCTTTTGCATCAGCAACCTCTGCACGAAGCATCTCTTCCTGCTGCGCACGAGCGTCATCACTGTATCTTGCCTCTTCTAAATTCAGGCTGATAAATTTCATGCAGCCATAGTCAAAGCTGTATGCAATCTTACCGGCTTCTTCCGGAGCATTGATATGCTGATATAATTCGTTGTTATCATGATTACCCTGAGTAACTGCCACAAGGCTGTTGGCAAACATATCTTCACCACCATCAGGATATAAACCGTCGTTGTTAAATAACCACTGCCATTGATTCTCGTTAGTTGCCTTATCGGTAGTATCACCTGCAAGGAATACGAAGTCAGGATTCATCTCATTAATCTCTGCTAAGGTTGCACCAAGTGCCTTAGCGTTTGCTGCATTGGATACCTGAGTATCTGCAATATACGCGAAGGTAAAGGTCTGGCTGTCATTCTTAGCAAGAGCTGTCTTGAAGGTTCCGTTAGCTGAGTTGAAACCATCACCTACGGTATACTCGTACTCAGTGTAAGGCTCTAATCCGGATACAGAGATTTCATGAATATACTTTCCTGAAATACCTGCATATGAGGTTCCTTCTACATAAATCACATTGGCGTCATCGCCTACCTTATTCAGTTTGATTACCGTATCGGTATCTACAACAGTGGTGTAAGTTACATTTACCTGGGTAGATGCATCATTTCCCACATGAACATTCAACTGCTCCGGAGCCTTTGCTTCGTCCACTACTGCTACGGTAGCTACCTGAGCCTCAGCTTCTGCCACAGCCTGTGCTTCCACATTACCGCTGCTTACCTGCGCTGCCGATGTATCAACACCACAGCTCATCACCATTGCTACTGCAAGAGCCATTGCTCCTACTCTTTGTACATACTTATTTTTCATAAATTTCTCCTCTCGCCTTCTTACGGCCAAAACTAATGTATATTAATACTCCTGCGATTCCTGCTGCGCCTAGGATGCAAAGAATCGTTATCCAGGAAATACTAACTCCCATTTCTTCTACGGCAGCCAGAGGAAGGCTTTCCTCTTCTACCTGTGTCTCAGGGATACCTGCAACCAAGTTCACCTTGGCATCTACCAGATATTCCTCTTCTTCATACTCAGCGTCCCCGATGGTATACTTCTTTACTGTCTTTAAAGCAAGCTCCGAATCTGTACCAATCTGACAGGTTCCGGTAACAGTAATCGTCATGCTCTCTGTAAAGGAATCTTCTCCATCAAAGAAGCCAAACCATGTCATCTCATTTTCTGTGGGGCCCGTAGCACTTACCTCTTTGTCATATTCTACGGAAAGAATCTCACACTCCGGACCACATACCACACCGAACTCCATCCCTGCGTAAGCATCACTTTCGCTTGTCACAATATCAAAGCAAAACTCTCCGGATTCCTGATCCACAGATATCTCTGTAGCCGGTAAGGTAACCGGCACCTCACCCTGTGCGCTGACTACAATACCTTTGGATAAAATCATCATAGCCACCACTGCTAAAATAAATTTTTTCATTCTTCTTTCTCCTCTTTTCGCTCCACACATCTCCTGTGGACACTTATGATGATACGCCTCCGAACGTAAAATCCATCATCAGCGGGCTGTAAAAAGAATTTAAAGTTTTGTAAAGAAATTGAAAAATAGTGTGTTTTTATAGGAAAATAGAACTAGTTGAACCTTTTGACTGAAAATTCTCATATATAAATAAAAAAGAGAGCATTTCTGCTCTCTAATTTTACCCTTCTATAATTTCTGCCAACTCATTCAAGTCCACAATGATTTGCTTATCATATATACTCAGCCCCACCACCTCCGTAAAAGGATAGGATGCTACATTCTCACCGTTTTCAAAATCATAGGTAATAAGGCGTTTCTCCTTGGGATCCACAATCCAATATTCCCGCACACCGGCATTTAAATACTTCCGGTGCTTGAGATTCAAGTCCTTCTTTCGCGTGGACGGTGACAAAATCTCCAGAACGAAGTCCGGGGCACCGTAGATAACCCGATTATTCCATTTCTTCTTGTCGCATAGAATCATAAAATCCGGTAACATCATAGTCTTATCATTACAATCCAACTGTAGACAGGTTCGAAAAGTAAATACACCATCCCCATACACCTTCACTTGAGGATATATCTGCGTCAATATATCTACTGCCAGTTCCTCATGTTCACCATAAGGCTTCTCCATCTCATAAAAAGTGCCATCTATCAATTCTGCCCATCTGTCATATGGCAAACGAAAGAAATCCTCTACCGTATATCCTCCTTGTTGCTTACTCAAATATGACAAGGAATCTTCCTCAACTTTCATCACCTCTTGCCCATCTTCGGTTGAAAACCTGACAGTTTTTCTGCTCCTTTGTATTTCTCTTTCCAAAAAGAATTTCTCAAACTTTCCTAAATCAATGAAAATCTCTCCTTGATATATTGCCAGCCCCAATTTCCCGTCCAAAGAATACACATCTTCTTTCCCATGTTCAAAATCATACATGTAAAGCAGCTTTTTCTTGGGATCAACGAGCCAATATTCACGTACACCTGCATTACAATACTTCTTCAGTTTAAGAACCATATCCTTCTTGCGCGTGGAGGGCGACAATACTTCCAGCACAAATCAGGTGCACCATTAATCCCCCACTCCTCTATCTTATCCATATCGCACAAGATAATTACATCCGGCTGTACCATCGTCTTGTCATCACAATCCAGCCGCACATCCACGGGGGCAACAAATACCTTACAACTGCCTCCCCTCTCTTCAATCTGATTTGCCAACATTCTTGCAGTTTCAAAAAGGAGCTCCTGATGTATCACCCGGGGAGCAGTCATATTATAGAACGAACCGTCTATCAGCTCTACTCTCATATCCTCCGGAAGAGCATAGTAATCCTCCAAGGTGTACTCCCCCTGCCTCTTGAAGAAATACTTAGGGGCTGCTTCCTCCACTTTGTGTTCCTGCGTTACCATTTCATCATCATAATTATACTTCATATGTATCCTTTCCCAAGGCTTCTCCGATATAATTATGATATACTCATATGTATTTATTTGTCAAGTGGCGCCTTTCGCCTTTTCCTTCAAAAGCAGTATTCCCATCAAAATCACCACCGGGAATATTGTTGCCATCAGAATTCCCTTCTTTAAGTCGCCGCTACAGGCATCCGCCACCATTCCCACCAATGTGGGACCACCGGAACATCCCAGGTCACCTGCAAGAGCCATCAGCGCATACATGGCGGTTCCGGCACCGGGCAGATTCCAGGCTGCTACACTATAAGTTCCCGGCCAAAATATACCTACAGAGAATCCACAAACCGCACATCCGATAAGGCCAATGATGGGACTTGGTGCCAGTGCAGTTACCAAATAACAGAGGATACAAAGAATCGCACTTCCGATCATCATTTTCTTCAGCGGTATCCTGTCACTGTATTTCCCGTAAATAGCTCTGGCAGTTCCCATAAGAGCAGCAAATGCACATGGTCCTGCCAAATCCCCTACCGTTTTGGACACCTGCAATCCCTTTTCCGCAAAAGCGGAGGCCCACTGACTCATAGACATCTCAGAGGCTCCGGCACAGAACATCACTACCATTAACAGCCAGAAATATTTTCTTTTCAGTAAATTTCTAAGCGGAACGCGTTCTCCCTCTGATACGATGGAATAAATAGGAACCAGTGCAAAATAAAAGCAATTAAGCAACGGAACCAGAGCCCATATAAAAGCAAGAATCTTCCAATTAGAAATACCCGCTACTCCAAAAAAGATGGTAGAAACCAGTACGACCCCTACCTGTCCCCAACAATAAAAGGAATGCAACAAGCTCATGGCTGCCTCCTTTTTCTCAGTAGGACAGGCTTCTACCATAGGACTGATTGCTACTTCGATGATACCGCCACCAATGGCATAAAACACTACCGAAATCAACAATCCTGCATATGGGTTCCCCAAGGTCATAGGTAACACAGCCATTCCCATAAGTCCAATTGCCGCGCATGCGTGGGCAAAAATCACCGCCCGTCGGTATCCCACTTTATCTAGTGTCTTGGTGGCAACCAAATCCACCGTGAGCTGCACCGCAAAATTAATAGTTGTAATTAACGTAATCTGCTCCAGGGAAAGTCCATAATCCTGCACGAACGTTAAAAACAAAAGAGGTGCAAAATTATTGACGATTGCCTGGGTAATATACCCGATATAACTGGCATAAATGGTATGTTCATAGCTCTTTTTCACATTTGCAATCAATGACGACATAGTACTCTATCCTTTTAATATCTTTCTGATTTCTCTCCACCCCGGATAAAACCGGTCCATATATCCGTAGAACACTGCATTGTGTCCCTTCTCATATAGATGCACAAGCTCGTGAACAATGACGTATTCCAAACATTCCTGGGGGAACTTAGCAAGCTGCAAATTCAGCCAGATGCGTTTATCTGTCACATTGCAGGTTCCCCAGCGTGTCTTCATATTTTTTACTCCCCAAGAGTCAGGTGTTTTTCCTACAATCTGCGTGTATTTCTCCATTAAAAGAGGCACCCTTGCCTTCAGCTGCCTGCGGTATAAATCCTCAACCAGCTTCTGCCGAAAAGCGGCATCACCTTCTTTTGGAATCTCTAAGAGAATCTGTTCGCCCTGCACAGAAGCACATGGCCTCCCCTTAGTGTACACCACCTCTAAGAAATACTCCTTTCCCCAGAGCAGATGCTTTTCTCCGTTTTCATAGGTATAGACTTTATGTAAGGGCTGGCTAAGCAGCTTCCTGCGGGCTGCCAAAATCCATTCCCTCCGGGAGCGTACAAATTCCTCTATGGTTCGGTCACTGACCTGCCTTGGCGCAGTTACCTTTACTTTTCCATCGGGAGGAAGTACGCGGATATAGATATTCTTAATCTTTTTGCGTTCCACCTGATATGATAAATCCTCTACCATATTCCTTAAGCCTTCTCCTTCGTTACACACCTTCCTCTAACTTACCATATTTCTCTGCAAAAGTAATCTTAATCTGCAAAAACTCCTCAATATAGCGCATCAGAGTAAAAAGTCTTGCCCTGTCCTCAAATTCTTCCCTGGTAACCGGCAGCTGCTGACTCTTCATATCCTTGTCCATCTCCTGAAACAGCTTCATCAGCATGGTTCCATCATTTTCCCTTGCATAGACCTTCGCCATAAGCTCCATAAAGTCGGATATTTTCTTTGCAGTTGCCGGACTGCTCCCCAGAGCCCTGGCACTTTTATACATTTCAAAAAGCACCTCACACTGCTCCTCCCGCATCTTGAGATAATCCACGTCATAGGTGTCATCCTTGCGAAACTGATTCTTGTAATCTACCTCCGCAGCATCCTTTGCCTTACGAATCATCTTTTCCAGTACCACAAAGCAATCTCCGTTATAATCGGAGATATCCATATTCACCACTCTCTCTGACATACGAGTAAGAATCTTCACAATCTGCTCATCCGCATTTTGCTCCAGCTCCCTAATATAACGCTCCCTCTTATGTAGATGAAGATTGGCCACAATTCCGGCGATAACACCAATTAAGAAAATCAGTACCTCATTCATAATGGTAGGGAAGGTCATCACCCCTTCCGATACAAAGTGGGAAATAAGCACGGAATTCATAGCCATTGCCCCGTGCCAACCGAATATCTGACACACGAAAATATATAAAGCTAGAAACAGGAAAAAGGCGTTTAGATGAACGCCTAATAGTCCAAAACTGATTCCTGCAAGAATAAGGGCACTGATAAAAGCATAGAATCTCCCCAGTGCCGTTTTCACTGTTTCTGTCTTGGTGGGCTGAATGGATAAAATAGCCACCACGCCTGCAGACACTGCATACTTAAGACGCAAGACTTCCGCAAAGCAGATTGCTATTACCGCCGCAAGCACCACCTTTGCGGCTTGTATCACAATATCTCTATCAATCTTTTTCATACTACTTCTCTAGCTTTTCTTCCGCTGCCTCCACAGAATCATACCCATACAGCTTGGCGGTATTACTCATGGTTTCATAGGCCAGATTCTTTCCTTCCTGCAAAAGTCCTGCCACAAATCTGCCATAAAGCACAAAGGTTTCCTCACCGTAGGTTCCCAGTTCCCCTCTAAGGTATGTCTCATAAGAGGTGTTGAATGCATTGTCCTCATAGGTATGAATACTTCTGGCATTTCCTGCCATCATAGGGTACTTTTCCGCAAACTCCTCCATCCAGGCAACTTGAATCTTAATAATCTCCTCCTGAATCAGGATACGCTCCTCACTACGCACAGGCAAATCCTTCTCCAGCTCCGCATATTCCTCCGGTGCGGTAGATTTCATCATACGGGCATACTTCTCCATAATCAGATTCCAGCCTCTACTGTCTGCTTCCGCCAAGTCCCGATAGTAGCTGGAAAGAAGCTCCTCATTCCAGGTCAGGTACTGACTCTTTCGCATGATGGAAAAAGTATTCCAGTCATCCTGACAAAAGGCTCTCCCTCCCCTATTCTGCACTTTATCAAATTGTTTCCACTCCAGAGCAACAATCTTATCAATCATTTCCATAACGCTCATTCCCTCTTTTATTTCTTGCACATATAACTCCAGAAACGGATTCACTCCCGATATCAGCTTCTGCTTTGAAAGCTCCTTTACTACTGCTTCTGCGATTTTTTCTATGATTACAATACAGGCATCTTTATCATTAATATGTGCAGCACTATAAACATAGCCTTCCCATGCCTCCTTCTGGCAGGGCAATAACACCAGCTCCTCAAGCCACCCGGAAATCTCGGGCAAAATCTGCAGTCTTTCTAGGCCCTTTTTCTTCCATTTATAGTAGGGCGCATATGTTTTATTTAACAGATATACCATATCCATGGCACACTCTGCAGCCTTACTGATACACAGCGACGCAGTGACATAATCCTTACGTGCCATCATTCTGGCATAATTGCTCTGTCCATATTGGGCAAAATCATGAAGAGCTCCCGCCAGCCTCTCTCTCCAGACCTTCTCGGGATAATACTCTGACAGCTTCTTTCTAACAGCCGTAAACTCTCCCAAATCATCCCGAAACACAGCTCCGTTCACTGCCTGGGCATACCGGTATTCCTCTCCATCTCCCAAAAGCCTTTTGTAAAAATCTTCTATCTCAAAGACACCTCTTCTGTTCCCCAGAAAAGTATTCTGTTGACTTCCCTGCTGCTGTGTGCCGATCAGCTTCTCGTACTCTTCCTGCAGTTTTTCACCGATTGTGGCATAGTCTTCCCCGGTAAGCCACATGCAAAAGCCCGGTTCATAGTCGTGATCCCCGGATATCTTATCATCAAAGCCAAAACAGTCCGAGCCTTCTCCCACAAGCCCTACCGCAATACGTTTCTCATACTCCGGAAAATGCTCATGAATCATCTCTCTTCCCTGCTGCTGGTAAAATTCCCTACACCGCTCCAGATTGGGTTTCCAGCCCAGTTTTCCTTGCGCAAAACGATATTTTTCCAGCACCCTGTTATAGTTCTCATTCCTGCCTACATGCTTTTCCAGCTCTTTCAGACCCCGTTTATAAAATTCTGCTGCATTTTCATAATCCTGCTCTTCCAGATAGGCATCACCCATAGCCACCAAGGCAGCGTTATAGTGAAAGTCAACTCCGCCTCCTGCTTCAAAAATTGCCAGTGCCTCCTGTATATATCTGCGAGCTTCCCTCCGTGCCTTTGGTGTTCCGTTTTTTAGAAGGGTACTTCCCAGATTGGTACGAGTAGTTGCCTGTGGAATCACAGCCTCCTCATAGGTATTCACAATCACAAGTGCCTTCCTTAGCAGCTCTGCTGCCCTCTCATAATCTCCCATCTCCTGATACAGAAGACTCCAGTTATTAAAAAGACTTGCAAAGGAAAAATCACTCTCCGGCACATTCTGCACGTAATTATCATACACCTGCTTGTAAAGGGTAAGTGACTCTTCAAACAGCCCAAACGCCCAATAAGCATTAGCTATATTCAACAGTGCGGTAGCCCATTCTACCCGCCCCTGTAAATTCATTTTCACAAGGAGCCCCTGCAAAGTATCACAATATTTCAACCCCTTTTCCTTCTGGGTGGTATCCCTGCAAAAGCCAATCATTTCATTAAGTAAAGTAAATAAGGCCCCATCCTCTCCTTCGGATGCCGCCTCCTGTAATTTTCCAAATAAAAACTCCTCAATTTGAGAAAGGGATGCTTTTCCAAACATCCCATCATACTCTGCTAGAACCTTCTGAATATCCATATTGCCTCCGGCTGATTTACACATTTAAAAGTGTCTTCACAGCCTCCTTAGGAATAAATCCCATGGAACGCTTCACTTCCTGACCATTCTTGAATACGATTAAAGTGGGGATACTCATAACATTATAAGTCTCTGCCAGTTCCTGCTCCTTGTCCACATTCACCTTAACCACTTTGGCACCGGTTACCTCATCTGCTACCTGATCCACTACCGGAGATAACATTCTGCACGGTGCACACCAGGATGCCCAGAAATCAACCAACACAATGCCCTCAGCGTCCAATACTTCCGTTTTAAAATTATCCTTTGAAACTTCAATTGCTGCCATAACAGTACCTCCTAGTTTTTTATTAATTTCAGTATACCACAAAACTACATAAAAATATCTACCACTTACTACTAATATGATATGTTAAATTTCAGACAGTATTGTTATATCATTAACAATATATACCACTTTTTCTATTGATAAAAACTTAACGTTGTTTTTTGTTGACTTTCACATTTTAAAGTGGTAACATAGCAAACAACATAAATAGATGTAAGCACTTACATTTTAAAGGAGGAGTATATATGGGACATTTAACAGGTAAAACAGCAATCATTACGGGAGCAGGACGTTCTGTCCTCAGCAATGGCAGATGCGGCTCCATCGGCTACGGTATTGCTACCGCTTACGCTAAAGAAGGTGCAAATCTGGTTATTACCGGACGAAATGTACAGAAGCTTGAGGATGCGAAGGAAGAATTAGAGAGACTTTACGGCATCAAGGTTTTGGTTGTAAAAGCAGATGTATGTGCCGGTGCAGATAATAAGGACGTAGTTGAGAATGTGGTAAAGCAGGCAATGGACACCTTCGGAAGAATTGATGTACTGATTAACAATGCCCAGGCATCAGCATCCGGTGTCTCTTTAGCAGACCATACCACAGAGCAGTTCGATCTTGCACTCTATTCCGGTTTATATGCAACCTTCTATTATATGCAGGCTTGCTATCCATATCTTAAGGAGACAGAAGGTACCGTTATCAACTTTGCTTCCGGTGCCGGTCTTTTCGGTAACTACGGTCAGTGTGCTTATGCCGCTGCCAAGGAAGGTGTACGAGGCTTAAGCCGTGTAGCTGCTACCGAATGGGGCAAGGACAACATCAATGTAAATATTATCTGTCCTCTGGCTTGGACTGCACAGCTGGAGAACTTCGAAAAGGCTTATCCGGATGCCTTTAAGGCAAATGTAAAGATGCCGCCTGCCGGTCACTACGGCGACGCTGAAAAGGAAATCGGACGTGTCTGCGTACAGCTGGCTTCTCCCGACTTCAAGTACATGAGTGGCGAGACCATCACCTTAGAAGGTGGTATGGGACTTCGTCCTTAATAAGAGTATTAAATAAGGGACCGTCGCAAAATATAGTGGGCTGGGGAAATGCTGTGCGGGGAATACCTCCCCTACGTTTGCAAGGCTTAGAAAAAATGCGTAGTAATTTCCAAAGCTGTCTTTTGCGTTCGAGTTGTGTTTTTTCCACGCGTTAGACACTCTGCGTATCTGTCCTGCATAGGGCGGATTCCTTGAGTAAACAAAAGTGCCGGCGCTCGTTGGGATTATGTCTCTGTATTTGTAAGCTGTTCGAAACTGCTTAAATTTCACAAAGTAGGGAACTGCGTTTTATGATTAGTTCATGTCTGTTCGAGCTTCGAGCAAAATAAAAGAACTGTTCGTCTACAATAAGACACAATAAAACTCTGGAAAGCGAGAAAGAATTCTGCTTTTCAGAGTTTTTTATGTCTCTTGTATCCGGACAGTTCTTCTATTTTGTCGAAGACACGCCCCGACACGAACGGTCACGCAGTTCCCTACTTTGGAAATTTCTACGCACTTTCTCTAAGCTTACAAATACAAAGACAAAATCCCAAACGAGAGCCGGTTATAGAGTTCTTCTATGGGAATCCGCCTAATATGCGGACCGATAGCAGAGTGTCTAACCTTGGAAAAGCACAACAAATCAAGGAACGTGAAAGGCAGCTTTGTGAAATTCCAGCATTTTTGAACAGTCTGCAAACGTAGGGGAGGTATTCCTCGCACAACATTTCCCCAGCCCACTATACTTTGCAACTGCCCTTCATTTGCTTAACTTATATAAAAACCACCTGTATTAAAAACATGTAAAGGGCAGTTCCTCCGATAATACTGAGGAGCGTATTTTTCTTCCAGATGTGCAGAAGTGCCACTGCTGCCACTGCGATAAACTCCGGAAGTCCATGAGGATAGCTCGTAAGCTGCACGCCTTTTAAGCAATATACTACCAGCATTCCCATAATAGAGTAGGGTAGATACTTTCCAAGAAACAGTATGTATGCCGGTGTTTTCCTTTTACCATTCCAGATAAGGAAAGGAAGGAACCGCAAAAGCGCTGTCACCACAGCCATAGTTAAAATAAGTAGTCCGCTATGCATCTGCTACCTCCTTTTCCAGGAACTTACGTCCCACAGATAAGGTCAAGGTAATCACTATCATAGAGGGTATAAGGAAATTCTCCGAACCAAAAATCACCAGACAAAGTGCCGTTACCACAACTCCACATATAGCCGGAAAATGCTGCTTATTATCCATCCACTGCTGCACAAATACAGTTACAAAAAGGGCTGTCATGGAGAAATCAATCCCTGTCGTATCAAAGGGTAGTACTGCGCCAAGGATACACCCGATGGCACTTCCCAAAACCCAATAACAATGGTCAAAAAGGGATACCAACAAATTATACTTGTGAGGCTCTACACCCTCCGGCACATCCCCGGTACATACCAGAGAATAGGTCTCATCTGTCAGTGCAAAAATCATGTAGGGCTTTCCCTTCCCTGCCTCTGCATACTTATCTACCATGGAAATTCCATAAAACAGATGCCTTGCATTTACCATTAATGTAGCAATGGCTGTCTGGATTATGGAGGCACCACCTGTCAGAAGACTAACACCCAGATACTGCATGGAGCCCGCATAAATAAAAATACTCATAGCCAGAACCCATGGCAATCCATAACCGCTGTCTTCCATCAATATTCCAAATCCGATACCAAGTATCAAATACCCGGTCATTACCGGAAATGTTCTTTTTAGTACTTTCTTAATCAACTGCATATTTCTGATTAAACCTGTCAAGTAAAAGTGCTGCTACAATACCTACTACAAGGCAAATAATATTCACGATACAGCTTCCAACAGATGCAGTAAAGCTGCTGAATGGAATAATCATAACGGTTGCTGCAATAACAATACCGATAATGGCATGGAACGCTACGGAGTAATGCTTATCAAATAAGGTATCTACTGCCTTTGCAAATAAGATTACCGTTGCAAGACCGCCGATGCCACCCGGAATCAGGATGGAGAAATCCAAATTACCAATGCCGGCTACGAAGGGTTCATATAAACCTAAGGGCATCAATAATGTAGAAAAGCTCATGCCCGGAGCGATTATACTGAGAGCAAGACAACATCCACAGAATACATACCATAAGAAGTTAGGAGTAATCTGCACTGAGAAAAGCTGCAAGCTGATTAATAATGCAAATACTACAATCATGGCAATCACCATAGATATGTAAGAGTTCTTGTTTCTTCCCTGCTCACCTGCTTCTCTGAAAAGAGATGGGAGCATACCGGTAATCAGACCGATAAACAGACATACGGAAGGAGCCGGGTATCTATCCAACAAAATCTCTAAAAGCTTTGCCACACCGATAAATCCAATCACACCACCGATACCGATAGGAATCAGCTTAGGTACATGGGTCTTAAACTTACGGAAAGGATCCGCTAAAAACTCCATGATGGTCTTATAGATACCGAACACAACACAAAGGACTCCGCCGGAGATTCCGGGTAATACTGCTCCGAGTCCGATTAAAGCACCCTGTAAAATCTTTACAATATACTTCATATTTCACCTCATCAATTATTATTAGGCGGCCTGCGTCACCCACAAGCCGCCTAGAATATAATATATGAAAAAGTTTCGTTTGTCATGTAAAATTATGAATCTTATGAAATTCCTAAGATTTTTTACCCTTTACGGTCTGCACAATGCCCAATAGCATAAAACTTATAGCCAAAATAGTGATGATTATCCGCACCAATTCAAGCTCTGAATTCCCGGTCATCGTTAATGCACAGCTGTTAAAAAGTAATCCAACCGGCAAAAACGCTGAAACATTCCTTCCATTGGAGCCTTGTACCGCTTCTCCCCGGCGTTCCTTCAGCTCAGCAATGATTCCGTTAAGCTTTACTACCTGGTTCATAAACGCAAGCACTACTGCACCGATAAGGAATACAAATATCCATAAAACGGGAGAGCCCAGCATTGCACCGAACAGTTCCACAATAAGAATAACAAGCTCCATCGCAGTAACAACCTTAAAGACATTTCGAATCTTGGTATAATGCTCAATCATGGACTCTACATCCGTATATAACTGAAACTCACCTTCACTGCGTCTTTTTCTCAGATACACCCAGATTCCCCAATTCTGTACAATCTCAGCCCCGGTATCTTCCATAAATGCCTTATAATCCGCCGGAACCTGCCCGAACTGCTCTATCATATCAATCTGGTAAGAATACTCACCGGGTTCACACTTTTCAAACGTATAAAATCCGGCAAAGAATCCGGTCATAGCATAGCCCTGATCTGCCATTTCATTGAGCCATTTTGTTTCTGTATCCTTGTCAAAACGTAAACTAAATTTAATCATTTTTATCTTCCCCCATTAATTTTGCATTTGTAAGTAATTCAACCAAACGTGCCATCTCACTGTAGAAAACCTCCTTACCGGTCTCCGTAATGATGTACTCCTTTTTCTTACGGGACTCTGTGTCCACGCTATAAATACGAATCCATCCTTTTTTCTCCAATGTCTGAATCGCACCATACAAGGTGCCAGCTCCCAGGACAACACGTCCCTCCGTCAAGTGCTCCACTTCCTGAATAATCCCATATCCATGATTGGGATTTCGAAGTGCCAACAAAATATAAAATACAACTTCTGTAAGTGGAATATTCTTATCCATGAATCCCTCCTTGTTTCGTCCCTCGATATATTGTTTGTTGATGTATCGTCTCGCGATATATCATGTTTGTATTATATCGTCGCCCGATATATTTGTCAACAGTATTTTTCCCGTATTAAAAGGAGCTGTTGCAAAATACATATTAGGAGCAGAACAACGCTACAGGGGACGGGCTCCCCTACGGAAACATATGGTGCGTATCGCTTTGAGAGACTGGGCAGAATGAATACCTCCCCGGTAAAGGGCCTTGCGAGAACTGCGTAGAAATTTCCAAAATCAGCGTTTGCGTTCCATTCGTGTCTCGGCACGTGTTAGACGCAGTTAGGGTATCTGTCCTGCATAGGGCGGATTCAGCCCACCAGATATCAGCCGTCCTATCTTTATGGCAATGCCCCTATATCCGGAAGCTGGACGAAACTGCTTAAATTTCACAAAGCGCTGACTGCGTATTCTTATTAGTCCATGTCTGTCTAAGCTTTGAACAAAATAATAGAACTGTCCTTCTATCGTGATACATTACAAATGTCTCCCATAGAAGTGACAGTTCTATTATTTTGTCAAAGACGTATCCCGACATGGACTTAAAACGCAGTCAGCTACTTTGGAAATTTCTACGCACTTTCTTTAAGCTTCCGGATATAGGGGCATTGCCATAAAGATGACCGGCATTAATTCAAATCCAAAAATCCGCCTAATATGCGAACAGATACCCTAACTGCGTCTAACCTTGAAGAGACACGAAACAATCACAGAGCGCAAACGTGATTTTGTGAAATTTAAGCAGTTCACAGTAGGTCTTTACCGGGGAGGTATTCTTTCTGCTCCATCTCGCCAAGGCAGATACGTACCTTTTAACACCGTAGGGGAGCCCGTCCCCTGTAGCGTTTATTCACCTAGGCATCGTATTTTACAGCAACCTCACTCAACCACATATACATAACTACTGATACAATAGAGTACCTCTCCATTGTACTCTACTCTGGACCAGCCTACATCCGTATTGATGCCGGTACGATTTACCACTTCTCCATACTTCAGCGTCACCACCACCGTTGCTTCCGGATTGGTAACACTAGGAAGCTTTCGAAGGTTCACCTCAATCTTGGGTGATACCTTTTCATTGCATGCTGTAAACTCCGTTTTGATGCCGTCATCCTCCGGTACTACCACACGATAGTCCAAATCCGTTGTAAGTAAGCTGGACACTGCATAGTACTCTTCCCCATTGTATTCCAGCTTGGACCAGCCCATATCGCTGACTGCAATCCGCACTGCCACTTCTCCGTTTGGAAGTACTGCCAGCACATGACTCTCCGCCCCCTGACTTGGCATATCCCGCAGATTGGTAGCCTCTTTCGCCGTTACTTTTTCGTACACCTCCCGGAAATTCATGTCCGCAAAAGGATCGTCCGGCACCGGCTCCTGTGTAGGAGCCTCTGTAGGTGCTACAGTAGGTGTGGGACTTGGGGTAGGCGTTGGCGCTATTGTTGGCTCCGGGGTCACCTCCGGCGTAGGCGCCGCTGTCTCCTCTACAATCACCGCCGAGGATTCCTTGGCCATGGGCTCCTCATCTCCCTTAAGAAAACTAAAGAAAATGAATGTAGCTGCAAGTAATCCCAAGAAGGCAATGATACCGATTATAATACCATACTTGGCAATCTTACTCTCCTCATCATCCCAGTCAAACTCGTCTTCTTCCAATAAATTCTTACCCATGATTCCCCTCTATTCGTTCCTTTTTATATCCGAAGTATCTATGGACTAAAATTACCTTCCACAGATACCTTTTTCTTCATAATTCTCCTCAGAACTATCGTCATAAGTATCTCCCGAGCAGAATTATCGTCCCTGATACCAACTTCCCCAGTTTTGGGTATCTATGTCAACAAAATCCCTGTGCAGATACTTTTTGGCCTCTTTTGCTCTCTAAATACTCCAAATAAGTATCTTGTCCTCAAAATACTTTCCCCAGATACCCTTTGTGTCTATTCGAGCAGCAACAGACAAACATCCCTGCTTCTTTTGGTACTCTCAGAATACCCCCTACCATATTCTGCTGTAAGATTTCTTTTACCTTCCCCCGCTCCAATGTACATGCCTTTGGAAATGTTATACCGGAGAAAAGATATTCCATAAAATCATCCAGATTAGTAATTTCCAATGCATCAATATATTCTAACATCTCAACGGAAGAAAAATGTGTGGAAAGCTTTGCTGCGCCATTCTGTAATGAAAAATTATACGTTGCACGATAGTCCACTCCATATGGTTTTAATAGCTCTGCAACATACTCCATGATACCATGTTCTCCGCCGGTAGCACAGTAAAATCTACCATTATCTTTCAACACTCTTGCTACCTCCGACAAACCTTTCGCCAGATTCGGTACATGATACAACATCATATTCGCTATAACGATATCAAAACACTTCTGCTCAAAGGGTATCTCCTGAATATCCACAACCTGATATGTAACATTGGACAACTCCCCAACATTCTCCTGTGCCACATTAAGCATCCCCTCCGACAGATCCGTCAACACAAGCTCTCCACATTTAGAAATGATATTGTCCTGATTTTTCCACATGCTCCCGGTTCCGCATCCCAGCTCCAACACGCGCATCCCATCTTCTATTTCATAATTGCCCACAATCCAATTGCCAAAGCCTTGCTTATTCACAGAGTATTTATCATGAATTGAAATCCTGGCATTTAAGTTTGATGCACTTTCATACTGCATACGCACTAAAGTCTTATCATTCATTGCATTCATACGTTCTCTCCCCTATATCGTTGTCTTTAGATTTAAAGCAAACTCCGGCTTGGTCACATAAGACATATAGGTAGGTCTGCCGTTGTATTCCAAAAATGCCTTATATCTCTCAATGATGGCCGGTGCCTTAATCAAAGACAAAGCTTCATCCTTGGCCACATATTTGCTCTCTGAATTCTCGTCGGAAGATCTGGGCTCGCCACCCTTAGCCTTACAAATAAAATCCAGCATAATCTTGGTGGGTACTTCCTTGACGCCGTTGTATCCGGGATACTTGCAGGTATTAGACGCAATGCAGAACACTTCCCCCACCTCAATCTCCACACCGGCCTCTTCCATGATTTCCCGCTTCACAGCTTCGATTACATTTTCTCCCACTTCCACCTGCCCGCCGGGAAATACCCAGCCGGCGTTGTGGGTCTTCACCATCAACACCTCTTCCTTATCATTCAATACCACACCTGCTGCCGCAATAATATGTGTGGGCATAACCCATTCTTTTACTTCCATAAGAATCCCCTTTTAATTACAACTATTCAGAGCCCCATTCGTAAACCGCCTCTGCGATGCTTCCTTTTTGCTCATGTGTGCTCCTCACCATATTAAATCATGAAAACATATCTCTGTAAGCAAGCTTACTCCGCCTCTTTTCATAATTTTACATGGCTCTGAATAGTTATTCAATTTAAGTATTTATTAATGTACTTAAGATTTCCTTAAGCTAAAACAACCACTGATACAATATCCCATATAGTTCCCGGATATAGTAGGTGGGAAGCAACCACCACGCCGTTTTCCCACTGACAGCTGTCGCAATGATTCCAAGCTCCTTTGCAATAAGTCTTGCCCGGTACTGATGATATTCACTGGTTGCAATTGCGATATCCGTAGGTACTCCCAGCTCATTTATCAGCTTCAGACTGAATTTCAAATTCTCTCTGGTTGAGGTAGATTCTTCTTCCTTATACAGACGCTGCGTTTTGATTCCTTTATCCACTAAATAACGATACATGCATTCTGCTTCGGTAATGTTTTCTCCGCTTCCCATTCCACCGGACAGTACACACACCGCCTGGGGATTCTCCTGCAAGTACTCATATGCCGCTTCCAGACGCTCTACCATGGATAGACTTGCACGCTCCCCATAGACACGGCATCCCAGCACAATTAACGTAGCGTTCTTAGGTGGTTTTCTGTTTGCCGCGGATATCATGCAGCCCGTCTCTACAATAACTAATACCGCCACGATTCCCAGCAGTATCGCACCTCCCCGCACCAGAAGGCGCTTCCCCCTATGCTTTGTCCAGCGTCTCAAAAGGTGGTGTACTCTCGGCATCCTGATTGCATATACTCCCAACAAGAGGCATACCGCAATTCCCGTAGCATTGCCCAGATTCAGGCTTACAGACAAGGAAAGAGGGACCAGAAACCATAGAAGTCCTACCAGTGCTATCATAAATAACACTATGCGAAATCCTATTCTGCTTCTTGTCCCTCTTTTTAACATTTCACATTCCCCTCCGTCAAATAAGTTCCTACTTATAACAATGCCAGAACTGAGAGTTCATTGCAATAATAATTTCTCCTTCTCTTGCAAGAATAT
Source organism: Lachnospiraceae bacterium (assembly GCA_017467845.1). GTDB lineage: Bacteria > Bacillota > Clostridia > Lachnospirales > Lachnospiraceae > Acetatifactor. Next base: position 54,647 of record JAFUKH010000085.1, read on the forward strand.
CTCCAAAATATTTTTTAATCTTATTCTAATTCTGCTGAAGTATTTTTCTAAAAGTGTCTTGAATTCATCAAATCTCTTCTGATTCTCAGCAATCTGTGCTGTGACAAAATCTGTTTTCAGTCCCATATTTTCCAAAGCAAGTTTCCAGAAATCACCTTCTCTGCTGACCTCCGCACCATTACAGGAAAACATGCCACCCTCTGCAAGCGTATCAGCTCTCCTCTGAATCAAACGCTCCCTATCCTCCATAAAGCCCAGCAGATAATGAGCCACTACATAATCATACTTATCCGTAATCCGCTGCCAGGTTGCCTTCTCTTCCACGTCAGCCCAATGAATGGTGATGTCCTTTCCATTAGAAAGCTCTCCACGGTGCTCCGCAATAATTCGACATATTTACCTTCATACATCACGAAAGGCGCAGGAAGATAAACCTTCTGCGCCCACTGATTCCACACATAAATATGCCGCAATGACCCACTGCCACCACGATAAAAGAAGACACTTATTGCGTTATTTTCCTGTTGACTACTATACATTCAGTTTCAACATTAACGGAAAATAATCACAACTCTACCTTCTTTCAAAATTTCCTTCATTGTAACACCTAACGTCTGCAGTTACAAGCGTTTTCCTTTGGCTTTTCGCAGTGATTGTCACAATGGTTTTTGCAATGATCTTCACAAGAACAGCTTGTTTCCATCATACATTCCTCTTCATTTTCCGCAGACTGCAACAAACGGATATAATGATTGGCCTCACGAAGTACATGGTCTGCCAGAAGAGGCATAATGATAGATGCAATTTTACACTCCAGGATTCCCTCTGTACCGGCCTCTTTAAAACCACTAAATCTAAGAGTTGTGCCCAGAGATTCCTCTCTCATTTTACCTGCCTTACAATCCTGCTCTCTTGCAGCCTCCAAAAGTTCCCTATACTCTACCGCATAGCAGTCTGCGTTATCAATCAGCTCCACCTCTGATGGGTCTAATAAGCCTCTGATAAACAACGCATGTTCCATCATAATCTGGTTCCAGAAATTCTCGGTTTCCTGCAAATCCTTTTTGGATATGTCCTGATTGTCTATCAGCTCACAAACAAGCTGCCGATATAATTTTGCTTCTCTAATAATGTGCTTTATCAGCAAAGGATAATTTGCATTATAGACTCTCGCCTCTGACATCTCCTGCAAAAGATTTTCCTTAAATGAAATTAAACCATCCAGAAGCTGCAATGCCCTCTGATTAATTCTGGTAACTACAGGCATCATATTTCTGTCCTCACAGTTATCTCCGCCGGCACTCAATGCCTGCTGCCGCATGGTAATCCTGCTGTCAATTTGTACACCACTCAGCTGCTGTGTACGTCTTTCAGCAGGTATAGTATGTTCCGTAATCAGTTCACAAGAGTCCAGAATCTCCTTGCCCACTCTTTTGTCACTAACCATCACAACATCACGATGTAAGCTCTCAAACTGTTTGTAAAACATATCTGCACGGCGAATCCATGCCTTTTCCTTGCATTGAAAGCCGGCTGTCAGAAACAGCGCATGCTCCTTCATAATTCTTGCAAAGAATAAATGCGTCTCTAAAGATAGCCTTATATAATTGCCCATTATATACACCTTACATTTTATTGTTCTTTATAAGATATGTAAATCGGTGACCATACGGAACCAAAATAAAATGACTATTTTTTCCTTTATTAAAGTGAAGTCACGTTGTATAATAATCTAAAACAGTACTTTAGAACCACCTTGGTTTTATCACCCATGGGAGACTTATATGCAGACAATCAAAAAAAATATTGTACTAGTCATTTTCGCAATGTTGGCGATTGCTTCCATTGTTTTTGCAATCCTATTTTCTAATACTCCGTACAACGAAACAAATTATTACAACCTTAATGATAAATGGCATATCGAAATCAACGGAGATTCCTATGATGATGTTTCTCTAAAGGAATTTCTTTTTCCGGTTCTAAATAAGGGAGACATCTTCCGAATGTCCTGCCGGATTTCTACGGACTCTCTAATTGAGAATCCTATTTTTTTGGCATATACTGTTCACTCCGATATTCAAATGTATTATAACGGCGAACTACTCTACGAATACGGACAGGATCTTTATGATTCTGCAAAGCTTCTTGGATATGGTTATCACTTCATTCATCTTCCTGATAACTATGCAGATGCAGAGATTGAACTATTCATGCGAGTTTCAGAGGATGATGCTTTTTCCAGTATTCAGATTCCGCAGATTAGTAACAGCTCTACTGTCTTCCGTGATTTCATCATACGAAACAGAGTACCTCTCGCAGTAAACATGTTTCTTATTGTATTCGGTATCTTACTGCTTTTTATAAGTATTATTTTCTGCTTTTATAACAAACGTTTTTTTCGCCTTGTCTGCATTGGTGCCTTTTCTTTAGGAATCGGTTGCTGGTCCGTGTGCAATTATGATTTAATATCATTCTTCTCCTACGACTTGCAAATGAAAGCATACATTGAATTTGCCGCCCTGTACATATCGCCACTGTTTGTATTCCTATATTTCTGGAACGACAGCTTTGTTACAAGAAGCAAAATTGTAAAAAACATTTATTTAATTTTACTTACAGCACAGGCTGTTTTTGTAGCTACTGCATTTATATTACAGTTGACTAATACCGTTCATTTCCCGGCTGTCCTTAAGATTCAACACTTGCTACTACTTTTCCTGTGTCTTGGATTCATCTCTTTGACTTTGTTTGATATTATTAAGAGACAACTGCAAAACAAGACACTTGTACTTGGAATGGCATCCTTAATTGCTATTGGATTATTTGACATGATTCAATATTCTGTTATGAAGTATATGGTGGCTACCGGTGAAGCCAACTTCACCAGTAATCTTTGTGTCGGTGCACTTCTTTTTGTACTTGCCCAATTGGTTGATTTCTACACTGAAATCACGGATATTCTATTAAAAGGTGCAAAGGCACAAATGCTGGAACAAATTGCCTATGTAGACTCCTTGACGGGCATTGCCAACCGTCGGCAATGTGAAATCATTTGGGATGAACTTGATAAAAATCCGAAGAACTACGGCATCTTCTCTTTTGATTTAAACAATTTGAAAATTACCAATGATACAAACGGACATCCCGCAGGAGATTTTCTTTTAAGTACCTTTGCCAATATTTTATCCTCTGTATTTGGTAAATTCGGAACAGTAGGTCGCTTCGGTGGAGATGAATTTCTGGTTATTCTTCCTAATTTGGATGGTCTGGACATCACAGAACTGACCAATCAATTGGAACAAGAAATTGATTTGGCCAACCGAAATAATCCGGAACTCAATTTAAGTACAGCCTACGGCTTCTGCAGCCACAATGAGTATCCCAGCTATGATGCAAGAATTATATACCGTCTTGCAGACGAATTAATGTATCAACATAAGGTTTCATTGAAAGCAGAAGAAATAAACCAATAGTTACGCAAAAATAAGTTACGAAAAAAATGCGCGCCCTAGGTAGAAATTCCCTTGAACGCGCATTCTTTTTTTTACAACAGCCCTTTAAAAATTACTCCTACTTCAAATGCTGTGCCTGATTATAAATATTGGTAAGTAAAGCATTCACATTGCTCATATCCTCAGCTGCGATTTCCATAAGGTCTGCCCCTTCACTGGAAGCTGCCGCAACCTCCTGACTGTTGGCAGATACACCGGTGATTCCATCTGCGATTACTGCCGTAGCATCTGCGATGCCCTCAATTTCTTCTTTGAGACGATTGATTACCTCCATCAGCTCACTTACACTGGTATTCATCTCATCAAATTTTGTCTTGGTCTCTTCAATCAGACGGTTCTGCTCTCCAACCTCACCCACAGAACGATTGATACTGGTGGTAACACTGTCTACATCATTACTCAGCTCACCTAAAATATCAGAAATATTGTCGGTTGCCTGCTGAGTCTTCTCCGCAAGTGCTCTAATTTCATCTGCAACTACCGCAAAGCCCCGACCTGCATCCCCGGCTCTGGCAGCCTCTACAGAAGCATTGAGTGCAAGAATATTGGTCTGGAAGGAAATATTGGAGATAGTACTTAAAATGCTGACTACCTGCTTTGTACGGTCGTTCAGGGCCTCTACATAGGCCACTGTTTCCATATTTTCCTTGGCAACAATCTGGGCATGGCTGTTCAGCTCTTCCATTGCCTTCGCACCATCCGTCACATTCTCTAAGGTACGGAAGGATGCCTCTACCATAACCCTTGTCTGCTCCTTAGCATTCATGGTACTACTCTCAATATCATGGCACATCTGGGACTGCTCCTCGATTGCCTGAGATGTATTTTCAATACTATCCGCAATATTCTGCATAAAAACATTCCCGGAATCCACTGCATGACTCAGCTCCCTGATGGATTCATTTGCCTTATCAAAATTGGTAACAATGCTCTCGGAAACCTTTACCATTCTGTCATTACCGGTTTTCAGGCTAGCCATATTCTCCTGATTAAACTGAACCAGCAATCTGGTAATAAGCACAACAGACGCAAACATAACTAAGCAGATGACTATTGCAGTTCCTCCTTCTGTAGAGGAAACAAGCCCTTGATTCATCAGCCAGACTGTTTTAATAGTAAATATAGGCATTGTTAAAAGTACGCCAATGATAATACGCCTGTTCTCCAAATACGCCATCTCGCAGATAAAAATCACTGCTGCCAACAAATAAAAGAGCAAAAAATCCACATTCACTACCATCACATTGTACACTACACATGTAACGAACAACATACACACACCGCAGATTCTCTTTCCCCGGTATACAAAAAATAAAGCCGTATTAATCACAATACCAAGAATACTTACTACCAATGTAAGCGTCAGCTTAGAACTTCCCCCTTGGGTACTTACAAATCCAAGGACATTCAGCAGAATTCCCACCATAACAATCATAAGTGCTGTAAATACCATGGAATCCGCTTTTCGATACTGTTTTTCTGTCATAACATATAAGCCCTCTCTTATCTTAAGTGTTTTTACCTTCATCGGCCAGTTTTTTGGCACAATGCCCCATACATTATTAATTTTACTATACTTTTTAAACAATATCAACAATAATGTCAGTGAATTTAGGGCTTTTTACCCAAATAAATACTGGTACTTTCTCATCTGTGCGTAAAGAATGTTCTCTACACGTGCTCTTTCTTCCTCAGGATAGATAGTTGCAGCTTTAAGTAACTCTGTTACATCATTCCTGGTAAAATAGAATTTCAAATTACACTTATATAAATCTTCTGAAATAGTAAGCTGTTCGTCGAAATCACCATCAATTGTCTTCGCTCTGACGCCTTCCATCAATTCATACACGTCACCACCCATAGGATAATCAAGTGTTGTATCTGATAAAAGTCCCGCACCATTATCAAAAATAGGACAATACGCAAACTCCCCTGTGCCATTCATTAATACAGCAATATTATGAGTATGCCGATCCTCATTTAAGAAAAAGGCATCGATGGTGAACAGCTTATCCATATATTTCCCAAAGCCGGTAAGTCCGGTAAGCCGTTCCACCTGCTTAACCAAAAACGGAAGTCTCTCCTCCACCTCCCTTATGGCAAAAATAGCTTTATACAGACTTTCCCCAAAGAATGAGTGAAAGAGTCTTTCCAAGGTAATAATCTGCCTTATACCAGATACCATTATTATTCCACTTTAACTGATTTCCCTTAGAAGACTGTCGGTCATTGGTTCGAATGTCCTGCTCAAATACTTCTACCATCTGCAATCCTTTCTATCTTAATCCAGAAATGATCCTCTGCCATTCTTCCCTCTGTCTTTTCTATAATCATAAAAGGGTCATAGAATGGCAAATTTAAATCCTTCAATATCAGCTTCATCTTGTCCCTGCTTCTCGGGAAACATCTGGACTCTAAAAATTCTGGTCCGGTAATCGTACCTTCTGAACGTTCCCATCTTTCTACAGATGCCTTGGAGGAACTAATCAGTTGGGCAAATTCTTTCTGTGTCAGTCCCAGCCTTTTTCTGATTGTCTTAATCTCATCTGCAGTTGTATATTCCGGTGTTATATATCTTGCTTCTCCCATGGATATACCTCCTATACTTTGATTAAACCATCAAAATGATGGTTTGTAAAGCAAAGTACCGCCGGCATATTTCTGAATTTCTTTTAGAAGGGCAGGTGGCAGGACATCGGTTGCGTTTTGGTAGTTCATGATAAGCTCCTTTTCAAGAATTACTGCAAAGCAAGAAAAGTTCGCAGACACTTCGTGTTATCTGCGAACGCATGTCTGCCTCGAATTTGCTTCGTAATATCTCTATATTTGCGTACACAAATTTGTGCTGTCTCGATTACGCTCACTTTGCTCGCTTCATCTCGACCATCATCAAATTTGTAAATAATCGCATTAAAAAAGCTCCAAGAGAGTAAACTCTCCGGAGCTTCTTGAATGCGATTGCACGCAAATATTATCTCTTTGAGAACTGAGGTGCTCTTCTTGCTGCCTTGAGACCGTATTTCTTTCTTTCTTTCATACGAGGGTCTCTTGTTAAGTATCCAGCCTTCTTTAAAGTAGGTCTGAAATCAGCGTCTACCTGAAGAAGTGCTCTTGCGATACCGTGACGGATAGCACCAGCCTGACCGGTAGTACCACCACCGCGTACAGTTACAAGTACATCATACTTGTCAGTAGTCTCGGTAGCTACTAAAGGCTGCTTAACGATAACCTTTAAAGTCTCTAATCCGAAATACTCGTCCATAGGTCTTTTATTAATAACGATATCACCCTTACCAGGTACTAAATATACTCTAGCGATGGATTTTTTTCTTCTACCAGTTCCGTAGTATTTTGTAGTCTTAGCCATGATAATTTCTCCTCCTTAAACCCTTAGAATGTGATTACTTCAGGCTTCTGAGCTGCATGAGCGTGCTCAGCACCTGCGTATACATGTAATTTCTTGTACATCTGTCTTCCTAAAGGTCCTTTTGGAAGCATACCCTTAACAGCAAGCTCGATAACCTTCTCAGGCTTCTTTGCCATCATTTCCTTTAAGGTAGTTTCCTTCATACCACCAACGTAGTCTGAGTGATGATAATAAATCTTCTGATCCATCTTCTTACCGGTAACCTTGATCTTAGAAGCGTTGATAACGATTACGTTGTCACCGCAATCAATGTGAGGAGTGAAGATAGCCTTATTCTTTCCTCTTAAAATCTTAGCAACCTCTGAAGCTAAACGTCCTAAAGTCATATCTGTAGCGTCTACTACATACCATTTTCTATCGATTGTAGCTGGACTAGCCATAAATGTTTTCATTTGAGTTCCCTCCGTGTAAATTGGTCTTTCGACTTGTTTCTCGTCTCCTTTAAGTCTAAGCGACAGATGTCCGGCCATCCCTTAAGCCCTCCGGAAACATTCCGTTACATGATGCGAGGTACCTTGCTTCGTCGGGGCTATGACTAACACAAACCACACATCCACACAGTGATATATTATAAAATAGCCCGTTTCTATTGTCAACGTTTTTTTTCTAAAAAATTACAGATACTGGTACTTTACCAGCATAAGACCTTGTGGCGGTGCCGTAGGACCCGCTGCTTGACGATTCTTAGCCTCTATTATCTTCGGGACATCCTCAGGATTTCTCTTGCCCTGCCCTACTTCCATCAGGGTACCTGCAATAATACGCACCATATTATATAGAAAGCCGTTACCTGTAACACGGATTACCAGCTCCTGGCCCTGCTCCTCCACAGAAAGCTCATAGATGGTACGAACCGTGGACTCCACTTGGGCACCAACCTGACAGAAGCTCTTAAAATCGTGTTCTCCCACGAAATACTCTGCTGCCTCCTGCATTGCCTTCACATCCAGCTTATGATAGGTAAAAAGGCTATATAAGCGCTTTACAGGCATGGGAAACTCTCCCCTGTAAATCCTGTATTCATAAGTCTTACGACTATTTTGATGGCGAGGATGCCAGTCTAATGGTACCTCCTCCGACTTCTGGATACGAATGTCCTCCGGAAGTCTTTGATTCAGTGCATAGGATACTTTATCTCCGGGCATACGTGCTGTCGTGTCAAATACTGCAATATTTCCCATGGCATGCACGCCGGAATCTGTTCTGCTTGCACCGATTACCTGTATGTCCTCCTGTAGCAAATCGGAAAGGCAACGGTTTAATTCGCTTTCGATGGTCACTACCCCCGGCTGCACCTGCCAGCCACAGTAAGCTGTTCCATCGTAAGCGACAGTTAATCTAATTCTCTTTTTCATTATAAGATGATTCCTATTACAATCTTAATCACAAGATATCCTGCGATTACAAGGTATGCGAGACGGTCTTCCTTCTTATAAACAAGGGGCTTCATCTTGGTACGACCTTCGCCGCCTCGATAGCATCTTGCCTCCATAGCCATGGCAAGGTCATTGGCCCTGCGGAAAGCAGAGATAAATAATGGTACTAATAGCGGCACCAATGCTTTGGCTCTTTTTAACAGATTCCCGGACTCGAAATCAGCACCTCTGGCAATCTGTGCCTTCATAATTTTATCGGTCTCTTCCAGCAAAATCGGGATAAATCTGAGAGCAATAGACATCATCATAGCCACCTCATGTACAGGAACTTTAAATACCTTTAAAGGGCTGAGCATCTTCTCCATTCCGTCCGTCAGATTATTTGGCGTAGTAGTCAATGTCATCACCGAAGAACCGATAATCAGCATACTTAAGCGAATTGCCATAAATATAGCAATTCGAAGGCCTTCCTTGGTAATCTTCAGCTTCCAAAAGGAAATGAGTACCTCACCCGGCGTCAAAAACAGATTAAAAACAACGGTAATTAGAAGAAGGAACACTATTGCCTTCATTCCACGCACCATAAATCGGAACGGTACCTTAGAGAGCTTAATCACAATTGCAAGAAAAAGACCCGCCAGCAAATATCCCCAAATATTCTCAAAAATAAAAAGGGAAATAATATAGAGCAATGTGCCCCCCAGCTTTACTCTGGGATCCAGCTTATGAATCACAGACTCTGTCTGATAATATTGTCCTAATGTAATATCTCTTAACATAGCTTAACCCAACTTTTTCCAAATCTCCTCTGCGGCCTCCTCGATGGTAGTCGCAGTAGTGTTAACATTTAGCCCCTTTTCCTTCAAGGCATGCATAATATAAGTAACCTGAGGTGCAGACAGACCTACCTCCTCCAGCTCCTTATAGTTCTTAAACACTTCCTTTGGGGTGTCATCATACATAACACGTCCCTTATTCATTACAATGATGCGGTCCACATACTCTGCCACATCATCCATACTATGACTTACCAAAATAACGGTAAGACCGGTCTCCTTCTGGAGCCTTTTAATCATATCCAGAATCTCTTCTCTTCCCTTAGGGTCCAGACCTGCCGTAGGCTCATCCAAGATCAGCACCTTCGGCTTCATCGCCATAACGCCTGCAATAGCCACACGGCGCTTCTGTCCTCCGGAAAGCTCAAAGGGTGACTGATAAAAGTACTCATCTGGAAGTCCCACCTGTTTCAGTGCCTGATAGGCTCTAAGCTCCACTTCCTTTTTATCAAGACCCAGATTCTTGGGACCGAAGCATACATCCGTAAAAACATCGATTTCAAAAAGCTGATGCTCCGGATACTGAAATACCAGTCCCACATTGCTACGCAGCTTTTTCATATCATAATCTTTATCATAAATGTCCTCACCGTTGTAGTATACATGTCCCTCACTGGCTTCCATAAGTCCATTCAAATGCTGCACCAACGTAGATTTACCGGAGCCTGTATGACCGATAATACCGATAAACTGGCCGTCCGGAATCGTAAGGCATACGTCATCCAAAGCACGATGCTCCATTGGAGTATCCTTTTCATATATATAACTGATATGGTCTAAAATAATTGCCACTTGTTTTCCCTTTCCTGCATTACTTCTATGGTCGAAACCAAGTATAATCATCCAAATAAGGGCGACTAGCCACTGCTTCGGAGTTCATTTTGGATGATTATGGTTGGTCTAAAACCATTTAAATGCGTAGCGCATCAATCAATTCCTTCGTGGTTAGAATTCCATCCGGGAGATTCATCCCCTTTTTCTTCAGTTCATAAGCCAGCATGGTGACCTGGGGTACATCCAAACGTAGCTCCTTTAACTTCTCTACCTGGGAAAAGATTTCCCTAGGAGTTCCCTCCATAGCGATAGCGCCCTTATCCATTACAAACACCTTATCTGCATAGATAATCTCTTCCATATAATGTGTTATTAAAATCACTGTAATTCCTTCTACATCATTTAAGCCTCGAATGGCACGGATTACTTCCTTTCGACCATTGGGATCCAACATTGCGGTAGGCTCATCCAGCACAATACACTGGGGATGCATAGCAAGAACACCTGCAATGGATACACGTTGCTTCTGTCCACCGGAAAGCTTATTGGGAGAATGCTTTCTAAACTCATACATTCCCACTGCACGAAGACTCTCCTCTACACGCTCCCAGATTTCCTTAGATGGGATACCCATATTCTCAGGACCAAATCCTACATCCTCTTCCACTACCTGACCAATGATCTGGTTATCCGGATTCTGAAATACCATACCGGCGCGTTGTCTGATTTCCCACACATGCTCTTCTTCTTTGGTATCCATGCCATCTACCCAAAGCGTTCCCTCTGTAGGATATAAAATCGCATTCATGTGCTTTGCCAGAGTGGATTTCCCGGATCCGTTATGTCCCAAAATGGCAATAAACTGCCCCTTTTTAATGTCAAGACTCACATGGTCCACTGCTGTAGTAATTCCCTCCACATTGCCTTCTTCATCACGTCTGATATATTCAAATGTTACGTCATCTGCTTTGATTATTCCCATCGGGTAAATACTCCTTTTAACAGCTCGTTTTCACCATTACACTTCATTTTACTAAATTAACGCACTAATTACAACTAAAAGAAATAAAAAGTGTGTCAGAATCCTTGGGCCTGGCAGGGCAGCAGGGATTCTACCATAAAAAAAAGAGCTCTGCACTGAAACAGTGCAAAGCTCTTATAAAGTCATTATACTAACTCAAGTACAACTTCCATAGCTGCGTCACCCTTACGCTGACCAATCTTGATGATTCTGGTGTAACCACCCTTACGATCTGCATACTTAGGTGCGATTTCCTCAAATAACTTGGTAGGGATATCGATAGTCTTGGTGTTTCTCTTCTTGCCAGCTGCTTCTGTAGGAACTACAGTTACAGTGTTAACAGCCTTGATCATCTGTCTTCTAGCATGAAGTCTTGAAGGAAGATCCTTCTTGATTTCCTTCTCAACGGTTTCGAACTGAGTTACCTTCTTGCCGTCTACTACTTCCTTAACTCTCTTACCGTCTTTGTCCTTTACAGGAACCTTTGCGGTAACCTTAACCATCTCATAGTTGTCTTTCTCTTTAACAGCTAATGCGATAAGTCCCTCAGCGATCTTGCAAACTTCCTTAGCCTTAGCTTCGGTAGTAACGATCTTTCCATAAGTTAATAACTGAGTTACCTGATTCTTTAATAATGCTTTTCTCTGTGCAGAAGTTCTGCTAAGCTTTCTGTACTTTGCCATGATAATTTCCTTTCTCCATTCATGGTACACCCGGCCACGCTCATCGGACTTACTTACCCGGTGCATTAATAGTTTCCATTTTGGGTTCCCCACATTTAACTCTTCGGATTTATAAATATGAGGATTGCGAATTGGACTAAGCTTCGTCACTAGGATTTAACTGAAGTCCTAATTCTTTTAACTTTGCTAATACTTCTTCCAAAGATTTACGTCCTAAGTTACGAACTTTCATCATATCTTCTGAAGTCTTATTAGTTAACTCTTCTACAGTATTGATACCTGCTCTCTTCAAGCAGTTGTAGGAACGAACGGATAACTCTAATTCGTCGATACTCATTTCTAATACTTTTTCTTTCTCATCGTCTTCTTTCTCAATCATAACGTCAACATTCTTTGCGTTTTCAGAAAGATTGATGAAAAGACCTAAGTGCTCGCTAAGTACTTTTGCTGCTAAACTAACAGCTTCGTCAGGAACCAATGTTCCATTGGTGTGAACATCAAGTGTTAATTTATCGTAATCAGTAATCTGACCTACACGGGTATTCTGTACAGTTACGTTAACTCTTTCTACAGGAGTATAGATTGAATCAATTGCGATTACTCCGATTGGTAAATCTTCGCGTTTGTTCTTATCTGCACTTACATAGCCTCTTCCCTTAGTAATGGTGAGCTCCATGTAAAGTTTAGTGTCCTTGCCGCTTAAAGTAGCAATTACTAAATCCGGATTAAGAATTTCAATATCCTGATCGCACTGAATATCAGATGCTCTAACAATACCTTCGCCTTCATACTCAATGTATGCAGTCTTAGCTTCGTTAGTCTCGCTGCTATTCTTGATTGCTAAGCTCTTGATGTTCATGATAATTTCAGTAACATCTTCCTTAACACCAGGAATTGAACTAAATTCATGTAAAACGCCTTCAATTTTTACCTGGCTTACTGCTGCGCCCGGTAAAGAAGAAAGCATGATTCTTCTGAGAGAGTTACCAAGTGTGATACCATAACCTCTTTCCAAAGGCTCTACTACGAATTTACCGTATTTCTTATCTTCCGAGATTTCTGCAACCTCAATATTTGGTCTTTCAAAATCGAACACTACAAATACCCTCCTTTACGAACCTAAACAGTTATTATTTAGAATATAACTCGACGATAAGCATCTCGTTAACAGGAACATCGATCATCTCTCTGGTAGGAAGATTCTTAATGGTTCCCTTGAAGTTCTCAACATCTACGTCCATCCATTCAGGGAAAAGTCTACCACCGGTAACTTCGATGATATCTTTGTATCTCTGCATAGACTTAGCAGTTTCCTTAATTTCGATAACATCTCCAGCCTTGATTAAGTATGAAGGAATGTTGATGCACTTTCCGTTTACTAATACATGCTTGTGATCTACAATCTGTCTAGCTTCTCTTCTGGTTCTTGCGAATCCCATTCTGAAAACTACGTTATCAAGTCTTGACTCAAGGATAGTCATAAGGTTTTCACCGGTCATACCCTTCATTCTGTCTGCTCTCTCATAGTAGTTTCTGAAAGGCTTCTCTAATACGCCATAGATAAATTTAGCTTTCTGCTTCTCTCTTAACTGAAGACCATACTCGCTAACCTTCTTACCTGCTCTTGCGCTGGTTCTGTTAGACTTCTTGTCATAACCTAATACAGAAGGCTCTAAGCCTAATGCTCTACATCTCTTAAGTACTGGTACTCTATTTACTGCCATTTTAATTTCTCCTTTAAAATATCGTTTACAGTGTGGCCCGCAGGCCACACCTTCTTCCAACGTTTATAAGTTTCAAGTCTAAGAAGACAAAGCACTAAACTCTTCTCTTCTTAGGAGGACGACAACCGTTGTGAGGTACTGGGGTTACGTCACGGATAGATAATACTTCAAGACCACATGCAGCTAATGCTCTGATTGCAGCCTCACGTCCTGAACCAGGACCCTTTACAAAAACGTCAACGGTCTTTAATCCATGTACTAAAGCAGCCTTAGTAGCTGTTTCTGCTGCCATCTGTGCAGCGTATGGAGTAGATTTCCTTGAACCTCTAAAACCAAGACCACCAGCACTTGCCCAGCTAAGAGCATTTCCTTCAGCATCAGTTAAGGTAACAATAGTGTTGTTAAAAGATGCCTGAATATGTGCCTGTCCACGTTCAACGTTTTTCTTGACACGTTTCTTTGTTACTTTCTTTGCAACTTTCTTTGCCATTTTAAACTAACCTACTTTCTCATTTTAATCACTGACTCGAGAATTCAAATGCTTCGCATTTGGCGCTACGCGCTCATTAATTCTCTCGTGAAAACATCAGGTGAAAACAGATGTTTTCTATTTCTTCTTATTAGCAACGGTACGCTTAGGACCCTTACGAGTTCTAGCATTTGTCTTAGTCTTCTGTCCACGAACAGGAAGACCCTTACGATGACGGATACCACGATAGCAACCGATTTCCTGAAGTCTCTTAATGTTAAGAGCGATTTCTCTTCTTAAATCACCTTCTACCTGGATTCCTAAAGCATCAATAGCTTCTGTGATTTTCTTTACTTCGTCGTCAGTGATATCTCTGACACGAGTATCAGGATTTACACCTGCTTCTGCTAAAATCTTAGTTGCACTTGGTCTACCGATTCCGTAGACATAAGTCAAACCGATTTCAATACGTTTTTCTCTAGGTAAGTCAACACCTGCGATACGAGCCATTTACGTTTCCTCCAATTTTTAGTTCCCGCTTATAGCGGAACCATGATTTTGTAGTGTTCCGGGGTCTCATGCCCACCTTTGATTGGTCTGTTTTCTTGAACACTAAAGTTACTAATTGATTGGGGCTTTCACCCAATCGGACGTTAAGTTCAAATCCGATCTGTCCACGACAATCACTCTGCCTTGTCATGTGGAGAACGCCTGCGTTCTCCCCTGGCAAAACATAGTATTTCTTAGATGCGGTTCTTTCGCATCTTAGAAATTCTTTTTGCCATGGTATCAAGAAGTAATCACGTAAGCTCCATCTGTCTTATGTTAAACAAATCTTCATATATATAAAGAGATGAATCAGCCGCACATAATAACTAGACAAGAACTCACTACATTTGTCCGGAAGTACTTCTTACTTCCGATGCAAACTAATGATTATCCCTGTCTCTGTTTGTGTTTTGGATTCTCACAGATAACTCTGATACGTCCTTTTCTTTTGATGATTTTGCATTTTTCGCAAATTGGTTTTACTGATGATCTAACCTTCATGTTAAACCCTCCTTTCAAAAAAGACCGTTTTACATTATAGCACTACTCTTTGGCAATTGCAAGACCTAAATTAGAATTAGTCGAAATTATTCAGTACCTTCATAATCACGATTATCCCTATTTATCTCTCCAGATAATACGTCCCTTTGATAAATCATAAGGTGATAATTCTAAGGTTACCTTGTCGCCCGGTAAAATACGGATAAAGTTCTGACGAAGCTTTCCACTGATGTGTGCAAGAACACGATGTCCATTTTCCAGTTCTACCTGAAACATGGTATTGGGAAGCTTTTCCACAACTGTTCCTTCAATTTCAATTACATCACTCTTTGACATACATTCTCCTTTCTAAAACCTACCGATTGGTTATATATTTTTTTATGGCATATTTAATCTCATGATCAAATATTTTCTCATTATTCAATAGCTTTGAAAGCATGGGAGCTTCTGTCACTGTATTTACTACCTGTGCATGCTTTAAGCTCTTTTTCTTGGGATTTGTCAGAGTCTTATACTCACCATCACACAATAATAAGTATTGCTCCTCCTGTCCCACAATAAGATAGACAGTTCCCTCATCGTGTCCCGCCTTGGAAACTGCAAATCTACCGATTAGATTCTCCATTCTAACCTCACCTTAATACAAAGTTAAAATCTCCGGCTCACCTTCTGTAATGAGTACTGTGTTCTCATAGTGAGCGGAAAGCTTACCATCTCTGGTCACCACAGTCCAATCATCATCCAGCCAGTCTACCTCACCGGTTCCCATATTAATCATAGGTTCAATGGCAAGTGTCATGCCGGGGCGAAGCTTAATGCCACGCTTCTTCATGGTATAATTAGGAATCTCCGGATCCTCATGAAGATGAGTTCCGATTCCATGACCGCAAAGTGCAGACACGATTCCATAACCATAAGAAGTCACATAATTATCTATTGCACTACAGATATCATTTAAATGATTACCTGCTTTTGCATACTTAATACCTTCAAAAAAGCTCTGTCTGGTAACATCTATAAGCTGTCTTGCTTCCGGACTAATCTGACCTACGGCGTGAGTTCTGGCTGCGTCAGAGTGATAGCCCTTATAGATAAGACCCGCATCTAAGCTGACAATATCCCCCTCCTGAAGAATTCTCTTCTTATTAGGAATACCGTGAACTACTTCATCGTTAACCGATACGCAGATAGAAGCAGGATATCCGTTGTAATTCTTGAAATTAGGAATACATCCCAGCTTACGGATTACACTTTCCCCTAAAATATCAATCTCTAAGGTGGACATTCCGGGTCGAATCGCTTCCTCCATTTCCTTATGTACAATGGTAAGGAGCCTGCAAGACTCTCTCATTAACTCAATTTCTTTTTCTGATTTAATAGATACTGATGTACCGAACATAACTCTTCCTTTACTAGCCTAAAATAGCCACGATTGCCGCAAATACATCCTTCATATCTACGGTTCCGTCTACAGTCTTTAACACACCCTTCTCTGTATAAAAATCAATCAGAGGCTGGGTCTGCTTATGATATACATTTAAACGATTTAAAACAGTCTCCGGCTTATCATCATCACGAAGAACAAGCTCCTGTCCACAAGTATCGCAGATGCCTTCCTTCTTAGGTGGAATATGTTCGATATGATAAGTAGCTCCACATCCAAGACATGCTCTTCTGCCGGACATTCTTCTTACAATGTTCTCATCCGGAACATCTACGTTAATTGCATAATCGATGCTTTCGCCAAGCTCAGAAAGAGCCTTATCCAAAACCTCTGCCTGAGGAATTGTTCTTGGGAAACCGTCTAAAACATAGCCATTCGCACAATCCGGCTGCGCAACTCTATCTAACAAAATCTTAACGGTAAGCTCATCCGGAACAAGCTGTCCCTGATCCATATACTTCTTAGCTTCCATGCCAAGCTCAGTACCATTCTTGATGTTTGCTCTGAAAATGTCACCGGTGGAAACATGAGGAACCTGATATTTCTCTGCAATCATCTTTGCCTGTGTACCTTTTCCTGCTCCCGGAGCGCCTAACATAATTATCTTCATACCCTACCTCCATTCGTAAAACATCCCACAATTGGGCATTATGTATCATTGTAACCGCAAATGGTAACTTTTTCAATAGATAAAATAAAAAAAAGACGAGCAGACTTCAAAAGTCTACTCGTCAAATATACTTAAGTATCAATTAATCATTTAAGAATCCCTTGTAATTACGAACAAGCATCATAGATTCCACCTGCTTCATAGTTTCAAGGATTACACTTACGATAATGATAAGTGAGGTACCTGCGAAAGAAACACTGGCATTAAATACGCCCTGGAATACGAATGGTAATACAGAAATGATCAATAATCCTACTGCACCAACAAATACAATTCGATTCAAAACATTATTTAAGTACTCACTGGTTGGCTTACCAGGTCTGATGCCCGGAATGAAACCACCCTGCTTTTTCAAATTATCAGCAACCATCATTGGATTGAAAGTAATGGATGTATAGAAGTAAGCAAAGAATACTACTAATAAAACATATACCACCAAACCAATGGAATAAATTGGCTGACTTGGACTGCACCAGTTTCCTGAGTTAAGATACTTAAGAACCTCAGCCCATGCTCCGGTACCCGAATAGCCAAACAAACTCGAGATAATAATCGGAGTCTGCATAATTGAAGAAGCAAAAATTACAGGAATAACACCTGATGTGTTAACCTTTAAAGGAATGCTGGAGGTCTGTCCTCCAACCATCTTTCTGCCCTGAACCTTCTTTGCATACTGAACAGGAATCTTGCGAACACCTGCATTTAAGATAATTACAAGTACAACCATTAAAATAATGATTGCAAAAATAACCACTGTTGCAAGAATCGCAGTTGCATATGGCTTTCCAATTACAAACTGCTGGAAAAGCTGTGCCAAATCCTGAGGCAGTCTGGAAATAATATTAATAACAAGTACGATAGAAGTACCATTTCCGACTCCGTTTTCAGTAATACGCTCACCAATCCACATCAAGAATGAACTACCGGCGGTAAGTGCTACTATACAGGTAATAACATTCAATGCGTTATAATCAACGAGAAGTCCCTGATTACCAAA
Source organism: Lachnospiraceae bacterium (assembly GCA_017467845.1). Classification (GTDB taxonomy): domain Bacteria; phylum Bacillota; class Clostridia; order Lachnospirales; family Lachnospiraceae; genus Acetatifactor. Next base: position 72,630 of record JAFUKH010000085.1, read on the forward strand.
GCCGATTGCCATAGCAGCAGCCTGAATCAGAGCAAGAAGAACTGTTACATATCTGGTGATAGAAGCAATCTTCTTTCTTCCGTCTTCACCGTCTCTCTGCATTTCTTCCAAATAAGGAATTGCAATTGTTAATAACTGCATAATAATGGAAGATGTAATGTAAGGACTGATATTTAATGCAAGGATGGACATATTTAAGAATGATCCACCGGTAATTGCATCAAAGAAACTAAATGCACCACCCGTCTGAGCAGCGAACCACTGTGCAAAGTATGTTCTATCTACTCCAGGCACTGGAAGCTGTGATCCTAAACGAATCACAACTAACATTGCCAAGGTAAATAAGAGTTTCTGTCTAATCTCTTTTACTTTAAATGCATTTTTGAGGCTTGTAAGCATTAGATCACCTCTGCAGTTCCACCAAGTGCTTCAATCTTTTCCTTTGCAGATGCGCTGAAAGCGTCTACCTTAACATTGAGCTTTTTGGTAAGTTCTCCATTTCCAAGAATCTTAACGCCGTCTCTTGGATTTTTAACGATTCCCTGTTCCATTAATGTATCAACATTAACTGTGCTTCCGTTTTCAAATACTTCCAAAGCGCTGATATTAATTGAAACGATTTCCTTAGTGTTTCTATTCTTGAAACCTCTCTTAGGAAGACGTCTGTATAAAGGCATCTGACCACCTTCGAAACCTGGTCTTGGTGCTCCAGAACGAGCCTTCTGACCCTTATGTCCCTTACCAGCAGTTTTGCCGTTTCCTGAACCGTGTCCACGACCTCTTCTAAAATTATCGCTCTGTCTTGAACCTTCAGCAGGTCTTAAATTGGATAATTCCATTGTGACACCTCCTTATCTAATTAAACTTCTTCAACTTTTACTAAGTGTGCAACCTGACGAATCTGTCCTCTGGTTGCTGCATTGTCAGGAAGTACTACAGAACTGTTTAACTTTCTAAGTCCCATAGACTCAACTGTTGCTCTATTCTTTGGTACAGCACCGATGGTGGACTTTACCAAAGTAATTTTCAACTTCTTATCTGCCATAATAATAACCATACCTTTCTTGATCTTGCAATTAAGCGAAGATCTCGTCTACAGCTTTACCACGCATTCTAGCTACATCTTCCGGATTCTTAAGCTGGCTTAAACCGGTGATGGTAGCAAGAACTACGTTCTGCTTATTGTTAGAACCTAAAGATTTTGTACGGATATTCTTGATACCTGCAAGCTCACAAACCACACGGGCAGGACCACCTGCGATGATACCGGTACCTTCAGGAGCCTTCTTTAAAAGAACGCTAGCTGAACCGTATTTTCCGATAAAATCATGGGTAATGGATTTATTCTCGTCCATTGCGATAGTTACAAGATGCTTAACCGCATCTTCTTTACCCTTACGAATTGCTTCAGGGATTTCAACAGCCTTACCAAGACCAGCGCCTACGTGACCATTGCCATCACCTACTACAACCAAAGCGGTGAATCTCATGTTACGACCACCCTTAACGGTCTTAGTTACACGCTTGATGGTAACAACTTTGTCACTTAATTCTAACTGGCTTGCATCTATGATTTCACGTCTCATGCTAAATACTTCCTTTCCTAGAATTCTAAGCCAGCTTCACGAGCTGCCTCAGCTAATGCTGCAACCTTACCCTGGTAAATGAAGCCGCCTCTATCGAAAACTACTTCCTTGATACCCTTCTCGATTGCTCTCTTAGCAATTACAGTTCCTAAATATGCTGCTGCATCAACATTGTTGGTTTTCTCAAGCTCAGCCTTAATCTCTTTCTCAAGAGTAGAAGCTGCTGCTAAAGTGTGACCAGCTACATCGTCGATAATTTGAGCATACATATGATTGTTGCTTCTGAACACTGCAAGACGAGGTCTTTCAGCAGTGCCACTGAAACGGTTACGAATTCTCATGTGCTTTTTAACACGAATTTCCTGTCTAGATTCTTTTCTAACCATTTTTTACACTCTCCTTATCTATTACTTCTTACCAGTCTTACCAACTTTACGTCTGATAACTTCATCAGCATACTTGATACCCTTGCCCTTGTAAGGTTCAGGTCTTCTCTTATCTCTGATCTCAGCTGCAAACTGGCCAACTTTTTCTTTATCGATACCTTTAACGATGATGATGTTCTGACCTTCAAGTACAGTTTCAATACCTTCTGGATCTTCCATCTCAACCGGATGAGAGTAACCTAAAGATAAGGTTAACTTCTTTCCAGCCTTAGCTGCTCTGTAACCAACACCGTTAACTTCAAGCTTCTTCTCGTAGCCTGCGGTAACACCTACAACCATGTTGTTGATGAGAGTTCTGGTTAAACCATGAAGAGACTTCATCTTCTTTAAATCGTTAGGTCTGGTAACAACTACTTCTGCACCTTCAACCTTAATTTCCATCTCAGCTGGTAATACTCTTTCAAGAGTTCCCTTAGGACCTTTAACGGTCACTTTGTTATTTTCTGCAACTTCTACAGTAACACCTGCAGGAATCGCGATTGGCATTCTTCCAATACGTGACATGCCCGTACCTCCTATAAATTTGAATTATAAGTTTATAGTTATATATATTACGACAACCATTCAGCTCAAAAACTGTGTGCTTACGCACACGCGCAGCTTACACTGCGCAGTGTTTTTTCGCTGTTTGGTCGCATAAAAACAAATACATCGCTTCGCTCGTGCTTGTTTTTATTGCTCTTACCAAACAAAAGCCAAAACTTCTCCACCAACACCAAGCTCACGAGCCTTCTTATCGGTCATAACACCCTGATTGGTAGAAACAATAGCAATACCAAGACCGCCAAGTACCTTAGGCATATCTTCCTTGCCAGCGTATACACGAAGACCAGGCTTAGAGATTCTCTTGATACCAGAGATAATCTTCTCGTTCTTGTCTGCGCCATACTTTAAAGTGATGTGCATAGTCTTGAACACGCCATCTTCGATTACTTCATACTTCTTAATAAAACCTTCCTCTAAAAGAATCTCAGCGATAGCTAACTTCATCTTAGAAGCAGGAACATCTACTGTATCATGTTTAGCAGAGTTTGCATTACGGATTCTTGTAAGCATATCTGCAATAGGATCGCTCATTGTCATGATTTTGTCTCCTCCTTACCAACTTGCTTTCTTAACGCCTGGGATCTGTCCTTTGTAAGCTAATTCACGGAAGCAAACTCTGCAGATTCCGTATTTTCTCAAAACTGAGTGAGGACGACCACAAATATTACAACGAGTATAAGCCTGAGTAGAGAATTTAGGCTTGCGCTGCTGTTTTAATTTCATTGACATCTTAGCCATGAGAATTTACCTCCTTATTATTTAGCAAAAGGCATGTTGAATAATCTTAATAATTCACGTGCTTCTTCGTCAGTGTTTGCTGTAGTTACGAAAATGATATCCATACCTCTTACCTTATCGATCTTATCGTACTCGATTTCAGGGAAGATGTACTGCTCTTTAAGACCAAGAGCGTAGTTACCTCTACCATCGAACGCGTTAGGGTTTACACCTCTAAAGTCACGTACACGAGGTAATGCAAGGTTTACTAAACGATCAAGGAACTCATACATTTTCTCACCACGTAAGGTTGTTTTACAACCGATAGCCATACCCTCACGAATCTTAAAGTTTGCTACGGAGTTTTTAGCCTTGGTAAGAACTGCCTTCTGACCAGTGATGGTTTCCATATCCTTAACAGCGTTCTCTAACACCTTAGCGTTGTCTTTTGCTTCTCCAACACCCATGTTGATAACGATCTTGTCAAGCTTCGGAACTTCCATTACGTTTTTATATCCAAACTTTTTAGTTAAAGCTTCAACGATTTCATCATTATATAAATCTTTAAGTCTGCTCACTTATATATCCTCCTTCCCCGAATTAATCGATAACTTTGCCGGTAGCCTTAGCTACACGAACCTTCTTGCCATCCTTGATTTCAAAACCAACTCTGGTTGCCTTACCGTCAACTACGAGCATAACATTTGAAATATCGATAGCTGCTTCTTTCTGAACAATTCCGCCGTTAGGATTAGCCTGTGAAGGTTTTGCATGCTTAGTAATCATGTTAACGCCCTCAACTACAACCTTACCACCTTTAACATCAACGGAAACTACTTTTCCTTCTTTACCGGAATCTTTACCAGCGATAACCTTAACGGTATCACCTTTCTTAATCTTTAATGCTGACATGTAGGTACCTCCTATAATACTTCAGGAGCTAATGAAACAATTTTCATAAACTGTTTGTCACGAAGCTCTCTTGCTACTGGTCCAAAGATACGAGTTCCTCTTGGAGTCTTGTCATCTTTGATAATTACTGCAGCATTCTCATCGAATTTAATGTAAGAACCGTCTTTACGACGAGCACCTTTAACAGTACGAACAACTACGGCCTTAACAACATCACCTTTCTTTACAACGCCACCTGGTGTTGCATCTTTAACTGAAGCAACGATGATGTCACCGATCTGTGCATATCTTCTTGTAGAGCCACCCATAACGCGGATGCAAAGTAATTCCTTAGCACCGGTGTTATCAGCAACTTTAAGTCTACTTTCCTGCTGAACCATGTTATTTCTCCTTCCAAATTATCCGTAGATTATTTAACCTTTTCTACGATCTCAACAAGTCTCCATCTCTTATCCTTAGATAAAGGTCTTGTTTCCATAACTTTTACAGTATCGCCAATATTGCATTCGTTATTTTCATCATGCGCTTTTAACTTGTAGGTCTTCTTAACAACCTTACCATAAAGAGGATGTTTAACGCGCTCTGCGATAGCAACAACGATAGTTTTATCCATCTTATTACTGATAACCTTACCAGTACGTGTCTTTCTTAAATTTCTTTCCACGATTTTGATCTCCTTTCCCAATTAGCTACGAAACGATTAAGCATTAGCCTTCGCATTGATAACAGTCTGAATACGAGCAATGTTTCTTCTAACTTCCTTGATTCTTGCTGTATTGTCTAACTGATTGGTAGCGTTCTGGAATCTCAAATTGAAAAGTTCTTTCTTAGCAGCAACTAATTCCTGTGCTAATTCTGCTTCGGATTTGTTCTTTAAATCTTCTACATACTTGTTTGTCTTCATTATTGAACACCGCCTTCCAAATCTGCCTTAGAAACGATTTTACACTTACATGGGAGCTTGTGCATAGCAAGACGTAATGCTTCTCTAGCCTGTTCCTCAGGAACACCCTTAATCTCGAATAACACACGACCTGGCTTAACTACTGCTACCCAATATTCTAAAGTACCCTTACCAGAACCCATACGAGTTTCTGCAGGTTTTGCTGTTACAGGTTTATCTGGGAAAATCTTAATCCATACCTTACCGGTTCTCTTAGTGTAACGGGTAAGTGCGATACGAGCTGCCTCGATCTGATTTGACTTAATCCAGCAAGGTTCAGCAGCTACTAAACCGAATTCACCGTAAGCAAGAGTGTTTCCTCTTAATGCTTTTCCGGTCATAGTACCACGGAACTGTTTACGACGTTTAACTCTTTTAGGCATTAACATTATTGTTCGCTCCCTTCTGCTTTGTTCTTAGTAGGAAGAACTTCGCCCTTGTAAATCCAAACTTTAACTCCAACTTTACCATAGGTAGTATTTGCCTCAGCGAAACCATAATCGATATCTGCTCTTAAGGTCTGAAGAGGAATAGTACCTTCGCTGTAGAACTCGGTACGAGCCATATCAGCACCACCAAGACGTCCTGAACATGCAGTCTTGATACCAAGTGCACCAGACTTCATGGTTCTGCTCATGCAAGACTTCATTGCACGTCTGAAGGTTACACGGTTCTCTAACTGAAGAGCAATGTTCTCAGCAACAAGCTGTGCATCCTTATCAGGTCTCTTGATTTCCTTGATGTCTACTAAAACCTTCTTGTCAGTTAACTTAGAAAGTTCTTTCTTAGTAACTTCGATTTCTGCGCCACCCTTACCGATAACAACACCAGGCTTAGCAGTGTAGATGATAACTTTTACTCTGTCAGATGCTCTTTCGATTTCAATCTTAGAAACACCGGCACTGTATAATTTCTTCTTAAGGAATTTTCTGATGTTATAGTCTTCTGCTAAATACTCAGAGAACTCAGCATCAGCATACCATTTAGAATCCCAATCTTTAATAACGCCAACTCTAAGGCCATGAGGATTAACTTTCTGTCCCATTTTTCTTCCTCCTATTTCTCATCAAGCACGATGGTGATGTGGCTCATTCTCTTCTCGATTCTATAAGCTCTACCCTGTGCTCTAGGTCTAACTCTCTTCATTGTAGGACCTTTGTTAGCATAGCACTCAGCTACTACAAGGTTCTCAACGTTCATACCGTTATTGTTCTCAGCGTTTGCAATAGCAGACTCTAATAACTTCTTAATGATGCTTGAAGCATATCTAGGATTGTACTCAAGAAGTGCAAGTGCAGACTGTACATCCTTACCTCTGATAGCATCTAATACGAAACATGCTTTCTGAACAGATACTCTAGCATAAGATAACTTTGCTGAAGGTCTGGTATCTTTCTGAGCATTTCTTTCTCTCTTAATTTGACTTCTATGTCCTTTTGCCATAGGTCAAGTCCTCCTTTCAAAACTAACGTATCTGCTATAGCGCCTAAGCGCTACAGACAGACACAGGGCAATTCGCCCATTGGGGCTCCCCTCACCGGGAAGCCGTACGTTATTAATGTTTCAATTTATACCTATCTAACCTTAGACTTCTTCTCATCTTTTCCGTGTCCACGATAGGTTCTGGTAGCAACAAACTCACCAAGCTTGTGTCCAACCATATCTTCGGTCACATATACAGGTACATGCTTTCTTCCGTCATGAACAGCAATGGTGTGTCCCACGAAAGAAGGGAAAATAGTAGAACGACGAGACCAGGTCTTGATAACTGCCTTCTGTCCAGCTGCGTTCTGTGCATCTACTTTCTTAAGTAAACTCGCATCAGCGAATGGTCCTTTTTTAAGTGATCTAGCCATTGTTTTTCCTCCTCAATTATTTGATTGCTCTACCGTCGCGGCGTCTTACGATTAACTTGTTAGAAGCTTTTTTCTTCTTACGAGTCTTAAGACCAAGAGCAGGCTTGCCCCAAGGTGTAGATGGGCCAGGTCTACCGATACCGGTCTTACCTTCACCACCACCGTGTGGATGGTCGTTAGGGTTCATAACAGAACCACGTACTGTAGGGCGGATACCCATGTGACGCTTACGACCAGCTTTACCGATCTTAACAAGGCTGTGATCAACGTTACCAACGATACCAACAGTTGCACGGCATACGATAGGAACCATTCTCATTTCGCCTGAAGGAAGACGAAGAGTTGCGTACTTACCTTCTTTAGCCATTAACTGTGCACCGTTACCTGCAGAACGAACTAACTGTCCGCCCTTACCAGGATATAATTCAATGTTGTGTACCATGGTACCAACAGGAATCTCAGATAATGGTAAGCAGTTACCTACTCTAACTTCTGCTTCTGCACCACTCATAACCTTCATTCCATCAGTTAAACCTTCCGGAGCGATGATGTATGACTTAGTACCATCTGCGTAGCAGATTAAAGCGATGTTAGCGGTTCTGTTTGGATCGTACTCGATACCAATTACAGTTGCTGGAATACCATCTTTGCTATTTCTCTTGAAATCAATAATTCTGTATTTTCTTCTAGAACCGCCACCGCGATGTCTAACAGTAATTTTACCCTGATTGTTACGACCTGAGTTCTTATTTAAAGATACGCAAAGGCTCTTCTCAGGAGTGCTCTTTGTGATCTCAGAGAAATCAGAACCAGTCATATTACGTCTGGAAGGGGTATATGGGTTATATGTTTTAATTCCCATTGTTATTTCTCCTTTATTCTAATGATTTTTTATCGCGACATCTAATCTACGCCGCATAGTATGCAACTTTCAAGGAAAGTTGCAACGGAGAATTGCAAGCAATTCTCTGCATGATATTACTCTGCTTCTGAAGAACCACTTGTGGTTCTTCCCATCCGTGACTTAGAAGTTCTTAGGCGACGTTTCTATCGAACTTGTTCGATACGAGCCTTTAGTACTTCTTCACGGGTTTTTATAAACCAGCGAAGATTTCGATATCCTTGCTGTCAGCAGTTAAAGTAACGATTGCTTTCTTGGTCTTAGCAGTCTTACCAACTACCATACCACGTCTCTTATTCTTTCCATCCATGTTCATGGTGTTTACGGATTTAACCTTGGTACCTTCGAACATTTTCTCAACAGCTTCCTTGATCTGAGACTTGTTAGCTTCGGTGTGAACTAAGAAAGTATATTTCTTCTCACCCATAGCTGCCATACTCTTCTCAGTGATAACTGGCTTGAGGATTACGTCATAGTATTTAATATCAGCCATTATGCGTACACCTCCTCGATTTTTGCAACTGCGTCCTTAGTAAGAACCAGTGTGTTTGCCTTCATAACGTCATATACGTTGATTGCATTTACTAAAGTGGTATCAACATCAGCCATGTTTCTAGCAGATAAAACAACGCTTGCATCGTTCTCAGCTAAAACAACAAGACCCTTGTTAACCTTTAAGTTATTCATTACAGTAGCGAAGTTCTTAGTCTTGATTTCATCAAACTTAAGCTCGTCAACTACAACGATCTTAGCTGCCTGAACCTTGCTGGTTAATGCAGACTTAAGAGCTGCTCTCTTCTCTTTCTTGTTCATCTTGAAAGAGTAATCTCTTGGAACTGGAGCGAATACAACACCGCCGCCGGTCCACTGTGGAGATCTGGTTGAACCCTGTCTTGCATGACCGGTTCCCTTCTGTCTCCAAGGTTTTCTTCCGCCACCGGATACTTCAGAACGAGTCTTTGCCTTCTGAGTTCCCTGACGATTATTTGCAAGCTGCTGTACAACTGCCATGTGTACTAAGTGCTCGTTTACCTCTACACCGAATACTGCATCGTTAAGCTCGATTGTACCAACTTCTTTGCCTTCCATATTAAAAACAGATACGTTTGCCATTTAGTTGTCCTCCTTTCGCCCTAACTATGCTTCAACCTTAACGGTTTCTTTGATGGTAACTAAAGCCTTCTTAGGTCCTGGAACAGCACCCTTTACTAAAAGAAGATTCTTCTCAGCATCTACCTTTACAACTTCAAGGTTCTGAACGGTTACTCTTACGCAACCCATATGACCAGGCATTCCCTTACCCTTGAATACACGGCTAGGTGAAGAACATGCACCATTGGAACCCTGATGACGATGGAACTTAGAACCGTGCTTCATAGGTCCTCTATGCTGTCCTAATCTCTTGATTGCACCCTGGAAGCCTTTTCCCTTAGAAATTGCAGAAGCATCAATCTTATCGCCTGCTGCGAAGATGTCAGCCTTAATCTCTGCGCCTAAGGTATACTCCTCAGCGTTTTCAAACTTGAACTCTTTTACATATCTCTTAGAAGCTGTGCCAGCCTTCTTGAAGTGGCCCTGCTCAGCCTTGTTAACACCATGTCTGTGGATAACTTCCTTCTTACCACTTGCATCCTTGTTAACGATCTTGTCTTTCTTGTCAACGAAACCAACCTGTACTGCGCTGTAACCATCGTTCTCTTTCGTTTTAACCTGGGTTACTACACAAGGGCCAGCCTGAAGAACGGTTACAGGAACTAATACGCCGTCTTCATTGAAGATTTGAGTCATTCCGACTTTGGTAGCTAAAATAGCTTTCTTCATTCTTTCTTTTCCTCCTAATTACTCTACAGCGGGGCACCTTTCGGGGTCCATACTAGTAGGGGATAAATAATAGTTACTATCAATAAGAAGTACAAATTTTAACACAGGAATTATTTGTTCTTCATTTTGATGTCGATGTAAACACCAGCAGGCATTTCAAGACGCTGAAGAGCATCTACAGTCTTCTGGGTTGGGGTGATGATGTCGATGAGTCTCTTATGAGTTCTCTGCTCGAACTGCTCTCTAGAGTCTTTGTACTTGTGTACTGCTCTTAAGATTGTTACAACTTCCTTCTTAGTAGGAAGAGGTACCGGTCCGCTCACCTGTGAACCGTTCTTCTTTACTGTTTCGATGATTTTCTTAGCAGATGCATCAACTAACTGATGATCATATGCCTTGAGTGTAATTCTCATTACTTGACTTGCCATAAAAAAAGTCGCCTCCTTTTCGCACTTTCTAATTACTTAAGTACGACAAGCGGTGACTGTACACTCTCCCGTGTGTGTCCTAAACCTTTGCACATTCCTGCATCGCTTTACTTCACTTACACGCTTCTCTATCCTGTGATAGACTTGATTGTTTGTACAGTGACTTGTCGTCAGTTTCCTAACTTGACATTCGCTCCACGGAAAACCTGCTGTAACTTACGTCTCAGCAGCAACCTCACGCTTCACAGCTATCATGCCACAGCAAGGATTAGTATACATGTCCTGTACAAACTTTGCAAGTATTAATTTTTATATTTTTTGTACTTTTTCAAGTACAATCCAGAGCCAAGCGTTTTGGAGAAATCTGTGCACGTCAAGCTCGCTTGTACGAGCATGGATTTCTTCAAAAACATTTGGCGAAGGCCAAATGATGAGCAAAAGGAAAGCTGCGCAGCAGCGATTTTGCGAATGCTGGCTCTGCCCCACATCATTCCTTCACCATTAATATAGAAGAAACAAGTACCATTCCGATTCCCAGCACGGCTGCCATGGTGAAATCCTCTTCAAATAGCACAAAGCCCACCATCGATGCCATCACCGGTTCTACCGTAGCAAGTACGGAAGCCTTTCCCGATTCCATACCGGCCAGCCCCTTTGTATATAGAAGATACGCCGCCACCGTGGTAAGGAAGGTAAGCAGGATTGCAAATGCTAACAACCACGGGTCCGCTTTAAAGCATTCCCCAATGTGCTGCACCCCTGTAAGCGGCAGGCACCCTGCTGCCGCAAATAAAAAGGTGTAGGTTGTTATTGTAAAGGAAGAATACCCTCTTTGTAAAGCATATCTCCCAAAGATACTGTACAACGCATATCCGAAGCCTGCACCAAGTCCGGTGAGAAGCCCCATTACTCCGATGCTTCCTCCTCCGAATCCACCGGACACCAGCACACAGCCCACAAAGGAACAAATCAGTGCAAGCACTTTCTTCGTGGTAAAGCGTTCTTTAAATAGGAAGAAACTCATCACCATTACGAAAGCCGGCGCCGTATAAAGAAGAATTGCCGCCACGGACAAAGAGCAGTAATTCATGCATGAAAAATAGCAGATATTAAAAAACACCACACTAAAAATTCCGGTCCCCACAAAACACCAGATATCCTTCAGACGGATTAGCAATTCCTTCCTATTAAAGATAAGCATTCCGATTACCATTATAATAGAAGTAATCCCTGCGCGGACCGTCACTACCTCTGCGGAGGAAAAACCACCACCGTTCATGGTACGCACCAGAATGCCCATGCAGCCCCAGAGAAGGGCTGCAACGATTACATATATATAAGAAAGCTTACTTTTCATTACCTGTCTTTACTCCTTGGCATCTCCCACGCCTGATGGTTGGTATGTAAAAGCATGTGGGCTTTGTGAGATAATGGTTTTTCCAAGAATTCTTCATAGAGCTTAATCACAGACTCATTTTCATGAGAAAATCTGAGTGCTGCATTCTTATCAAGACTTCTCAGTTTCTCACTTCTTGTAGTTGCCAGCTCGCAGCCGTCCTTGATGGGCTGTCCGCCACCGCCGACACATCCGCCGGGGCAAGCCATGACTTCTACAAAATCATAATGTACCTCACCCTTTTCCAGCGCCTCAATCAATTCCCTTGTATTGCCCAGACCGTTCACAACCGCCGTCTTGATAGTGATTCCCGAGATGGTTACATCCACCTCTTTCCACTGCTTCTGCTCTCTGCTGCTGCGGACTTCCTCGAACGCATCCGCGTCCGGATTGGAACCGGTCATGAGATAATATGCAGAACGAAGCGCTGCCTCCATAACACCGCCGGTGGTTCCGAAGATTACACCCGCGCCGGTGCCGTCCGACATTGGATTATCACAAGGTACATCCTGCAGGGTATGAGGATCGATATGCGCCATACGAATCATGCGGTTCAGTTCTCTGGTAGTCAGTACGATGTCTACATCATGACCTGCATATTCTTCGTAGAAAAGCTCCATATTGCTCTCGCCCTTTTTCGCCACGCAAGGCATCACGGATATGGTCACCATATCCTCCGGTGACACACCGATTTTCTTCGCAAAATAGGTCTTCATCACCGCGCCAAACATCTGCTGGGGTGATTTTGCCGTGGAAAGTCTGGATACCAGATGCGGATGCTGAGACTTCACAAAGCGGAGCCATCCCGGACAACAGGAGGTAAACATAGGCATCTGTTTGGTATCACCCTTTTTAAAGCGTTCGATAAATTCATTTCCCTCTTCCATAATGGTAAGGTCCGCGGTAAATACGGTATCAAAGACGTAATCAAATCCCATCTTCTTCAATGCGTCCGTAATCTTACCCATGGTAGCTTCTTCCCTGTTTAAACCGAAGGTCTCGCCCCACGCCGCACGAACTGCAGGTGCCACCTGCACTACGGTGACTTTCTTTTTATTTTCAATGGCCCACCAGGCCTTCTCGGTATCATCGCGCTCACGCAATGCGCCTACCGGGCAGTGGGTAATGCACTGACCACACAAAGCACAGTCAGACTCTTCGATGGTTCTGTTCCCGGATACATACACATTCGCTCTGGAACCGGTTCCCTCCAGTTCCCAAACCTTCACACCCTGCACCTTATCGCAGATTTGGATACAACGCATACACTTAATACATTTATCCGCATCACGAATCAGCGGGAAATTCTTATTCCAAGGCAACGGATGAACATCCTTCTCGTAGGGTACCTCTAAAATATTCAGATCTCTGGTAATGGTCTGCAGAGAACAGTTTCTGTTTCTTGCACAGGTTACGCAGTTTGCATTGTGCTGGGACAGAATCATCTCCACCGTCTTCTTGCGGTTTCTGCGAACCTTGGGGCTGTTGGTATATACCACCATTCCCTCCTCTACCTGATTGTTGCAGGAGGTCACCAGCTTTTCCTTGCCCTCTATCTCTACCACACACACACGGCACGCGCCGATTTCATTGATATCCTTCAAAAAACACAGCTTCGGAATGGGGATTCCCGCAATGGTGGCAGCATCCATAATGGTGCTTCCCTCGGGAACTTCTACAAGCTGATTGTCAATCGTAAGCTTTACCATATTGTCTCGCGGCCTCCTTTCAGTATTCCATAGCCAAAGTGGTCACAGCGCAGACATCTGGATGCCTCCTGCTTGCACTCGGCCTCTGTCATCGGTAATTCCACGCCATCGAAATCACAGATTCTTTCGCAAGCCTCACGCTCTACCATATTCACGCGGCCGCAGGGATTTCTATCCTCCAGATTGGGCTGTGGAACCTCCACTTCACTGGAAATCACATGATGATATCCCAGGTACTCGTCAATATTGGCTGCAATAACCTTTGCCGCACCGATAGCCTTGATAACGGTGGCCGGTCCGGTAGCACAGTCGCCACCCGCAAATACTCCCGGAAGCAAATCAAATCCACCATGTCTTCCGGTCTGAATCACACCGCGGTTCACCGGTACACCCGCATCTGCAAAATGCTGGTATTCAATATCCTGACCGATAGCTACGATAATGGTCTGACAAGGAAGCATAAAATTCTCTTCCCCGGTGGCCTTCACTGATGCACGACCATTCTTAATACTGCTAATCATCTGTGGCTGTACCCATAGACCTTTTACTTTTTTGTTTTCATCCACTTCTATACTTACCGGAGCCTTCAGAGTCTGCACTTCCACACCCTCTGCAATGGCTCCTTCAATTTCGTCCTTCAGTGCAGTCATATCCGCAACTCTACGGCGATATACAATACTTACCTTTTTTGCGCCCAATCTTACCGCCGTACGCACCGCATCCATGGATACGTTACCGCCGCCGATGACACAGACATCCTGGTCCTTAAGGTCGATGGCATTATTCTTTCCTACATCACGCAGGAACTGTACTGCAGAGATAACGCCTTCCGCATCCTCGCCCTCGATACCGAGCTTTTTGTCCGTACTTGCACCGATAGTAATCAGCACCGCATCGTACTGCTCTCTGAGCTCGTTGATGGTGATATCAATACCGATACGAAGACCGTGCTTTACTTGTACACCGGTCTCTAAGATATTGTTGATATCATCATCCAGTCTGTCCTTAGGCAGTCGGTAATTCGGGATACCGTAACGGAGCATACCTCCCAGCTCCGGAAGCATCTCATATACCACAACCTGATGTCCCATCAGCTGCAGATAGTAAGCTGTACTTAAACCACCCGGGCCTCCGCCCACGATTGCCACCTTCTTACCGGTAGACGGCTGACATTTCGGTGGTTCCACCTTGCCTGCCAGGTCTGCTGCCATACGCTTTAAGCCTCGGATATTTACTGCATCATCTACCATATTTCTACGGCATCTCGCCTCACAAGGATGCTCGCAGATAAAACCACACGTGGTAGGAAAAGGATTGTCTTTTCGAATAAGGCGGATGGCATCCTGATATCTGCCTTCCCGTACCAGAGCTATGTAACCCGGAATATCCACACCCGCCGGACACAAGGATACGCAAGGCACCGGCTGCTGATAGTTGCAGTTACATCTTCCCAGCTCAATATGAGCCACATACTCATCATGAAAACCAATCAGTCCCTTGTAAATCATATTCGCTGCCTCGTAGCCGATGGCACAATCTGCGGACTCCATAATACTGAGGGCCGTCGCCCTCATCTCGTCCAAGGTTTCCAGCGTTGCCTTGCCGTTTAGTACATCAGAAATCATCTTTCGCATCTGCTTCAGACCCACGCGGCATGGTACACATTTTCCGCAGGTCTGCGCATGGCATAATTCCAGAAACGCCTTGGACATATCTATAGGGCAAAGTCCCGACGGACTTGCCTCAATTCTTCTCTCCAAATCCCGATAAAGCTGCTCCACTACAACCTGAGCTTTATTCGGCATGGGAATCTCAAGTCTGCTCATTGGTAACCTCCTAAAATTTTTTGTAAGTGCTTACATAAACTTTACCACGGTTTTCCAGTGGATTCAATAATCGTTAATTTTTAGTCGAACAAACACAATAAGAAAGGCAATACAAGAGGTTCCTTGCATTGCCTTCAAACAATCTATTCCTTTGTCCAACGTCCGGAAGCTCCACAAGGAAGTACCAAACCGGAATCCTTCACGGGAAGTCCGATTTCCTGGGCTTCCACATGACCGCCGAAGCGTTTTACGATCGCAGTATTCATCATATAAGAAAGAACCGCCGGCTGAAGTCCGGTAGTGTAAGAGTTAATCAAGAAGAACAATGCATCCTCTGATAAAATCTGGGTAGTCAGCTCGATGAATGGCCAAATGCTCTCTTCGATTTTCCAGATTTCTCCCTTAGGACCGCGTCCATAGGATGGAGGGTCCATGATGATACCGTCGTATTTATTGCCGCGTCTGATCTCGCGCTCTACAAATTTTACACAGTCATCCACCAGCCAGCGGATGGGGGCATCGCCAAGACCGGAGCTTACCGCATTCTCTTTCGCCCAGCCTACCATACCCTTGGAGGCATCTACGTGGGTTACCGCCGCACCTGCCTTTGCTGCTGAGAGAGTAGCTCCACCGGTATAAGCAAAGAGATTCAATACCTTCACCGGACGGTTCGCTTTCTGAATGATATCAGAGAACCAATCCCAGTTGGTCGCCTGCTCCGGGAAAAGTCCGGTGTG
Source organism: Lachnospiraceae bacterium (assembly GCA_017467845.1). GTDB lineage: Bacteria > Bacillota > Clostridia > Lachnospirales > Lachnospiraceae > Acetatifactor. The sequence continues at coordinate 88,454 of JAFUKH010000085.1, forward strand.
CTTAAAGCTGAACGGCTTTAAATTAAACGTCAGCTCCTCATAATTAATGGACCATTCGTTGGGAAGGTTGAAGAATTCCCACTCACCGCCGCCCTTTGCACTGCGGTGATAATGTCCGTTTTTCTTTTTCCAGCCCGGGTTGTTGTGAGGAGTGTTCCAGATGACCTGCGGATCCGGACGAACCAAAATATAATCGCCCCACTTCTCCAACTTCTCGCCATTCGATGTATCTAAAACCTGGTAATCCTTCCAATTATCAGCTATCCACATGTTCGTAATTCCTTTCTGTTATAAACCTGTTTCTTCTATATATACTATCATGAAATCAGAATTTTTCAAGAAAAAGGTCTATCGCTCAGCAAAGGCATATCTTAACTGCAAAATCCTACTTTCTATCTCTCTAATTACATTCTTAAATTCTTCATCCGATTTTCCGGTAGGATCTTCTAAGCCCCAATTATCATCAAAAACTCTGCCAATGAAAGGGCAACCTATATTGCATCCCATAGAAATAGCCACATCAGGATTTTGACTTTTGTTAAAACTTAATTGTAACATTCAATGCTTGTGTCGGATCCGATGCGGTACGTATTGCCTCTGCAATCTGTTCCAGCGAAAATTCATGTGTAATGATAGATTCTAAGTTCCATTTACCGGATGCCATGAGCTTCATCACATCTTCTACATCTTCTGGCATATATCCACCAGAGCCTATGATACTTTTCTGTGAATAGGTGACATGCAATAAATCCAATTGACGAAGTGCTTTATTCACCGCAACAGAGACAAATCGACTTTCGATTTTTCCATGCTCCATAAATAACTCCAGGATACTTTCCGCTCCAGCGGCGTCGATGAAGCAATCAATATTTGCGGTCTCTCCTTTGTGAGAAAGTGCTGAACCGAAATATTTCATTGCTTTTTCTTTGAAATCATTTTTCGTCATATTGTAGACGGCAAAACCTAATCCCTTCGCTATTTCTAAACGAAAATCCGACAGGTCACAGATCATTATTTTCTCCACACCAAAATACTGAAGTGCAACTGCTGCGGCAATTCCAATCGTTCCACAGCCAAATACTACGGCATGTTCTCCTTTCTTGGGCTGTCCGCGTCTTGCAGCCCTACAGCCAACTGTAAAAGGCTCGATAAGGCAAGCCAATCTGTCTGAAATCCTTGCATCAACCGGATATAAGGAATGATATTTCCTTGCTTCCGGCACCAGAATATACTCAGAAAAACCACCAATAGTACATATCAACATAACTTTGTCCTCTGATTGCGTTCCAAAGTCCCCAAAAATCAGCCCCACAACTTCAAATTTTACTCCGATGATTTGGACGTGGTGACCTACTAAAAAACACATATGTCCAAACATATAAAATAAAAACACCACCATGTAAAGATAATCCATTAAATCGAATATCTGCGCTTATTCACAGTCCAGCCCACGACGCTTCACTCAGTTCTGCCCGCGCCATTCGCAAAGCGCACCTTCGGTGCTTTACCGCTGCTTTCGCAGCTAACTTTGCTCATAGAATGGCGCTCAGCTTATAGCATACCTCATGCGCTCATTCATGCAAGCATGATTCGCGCCATGATATATGCTATGGCAGAACTGTTACGCTATGTCGTATACCGACCTTACTCTAAACTTCTTCGCGCTTCCTTCCACAATCTCTACCGTCCTACTTCCCGGATTCATATCAAAGAAGTTATCCGACAGTCTCACATCACCATCGATGCCCTCAATTTCCACCATTCCGGCATAAGCCTTGGCAGTAACGGTGATGTGATTTTCTTCCACAAAAACCTCGAGCTGTGGGTCTTCATAAGCAAAGTGCTTCGGTGCGGTAAACAGGCAAGTTCCCTCAGAAACCACTTCTCCATTCACTTCGTAAGCATAACTGAAATACACGCTAAGTTCATCATACTCAGAGAAATCCAGCTTCTCCATCCACTCCGAGGAAAGCGGGGCCACTGTCAAAGCCTGCTGCCCGGAGAGAATGACTTCCCCGGACGGATTGCGTAGCGACCATTTCACCTGTCCATGTACCATTTCCATGGTCTCGTTGCATACGCAAAGTCTTGCAGACTTCTCGATTTCCTTGGGTTCTGCAATGGGATGGGGTCTTTCCGACAGCTCACCCACCTCCTCGCAGGAAATCATCACCGGCGAGAAAGCTCGCTTCTCTGCATAGTGAAGTGCCTTCCAGCGTCCGAAGTAATCAATACTTGCCCAGGATGCCACCGGCCAGATATCATTCAGCTGCCATACCACAGCCCCCATACACTGCCCCCTGTGGCGTCTGAAATGCTCCACACCATACGAAATAGCCTGCGCCTGCAAAAGCTGGGAAGCATATAATAAATGGTCGAAGTCCTTAGGATAAAGGAAAGTAGCAGAGATATAATTCAAAATCTTGCCGTTCGCCGCTGTATTTCTCTGGTGCATCTCCATCACACGGGAGAAGATATTGCGATCCTTCGGTTCCGTAAAACTCTTCACCGTCTTTAAAGACGGAAAGGACTGAAAACCGAACTCAGACAAATAACGGAATCGATATTTCCGAAAGTCCGTAAAAGGCTTATTACCGTGCCATACATCCCAATAATGGGCGTCTCCCCGGTTCTCATCCCAGGGATTATCGAAGTTTCCGCCGGAAGACGGTGAAGAAGGCCAGTAAAAGGTATTCGGATCCTCCTGCTTCATAATCTTCGGAATAATATATTCAAAAATTTTTATATAATCATAGAACTGCTTCTGAGAAGGTTTCCAGCATTTATCCAAGACCTGGGTTTCCATCTCATTATTACCGCTCCAAAGTGCCAGACAGGCATGATGACGGATTCTACGTACATTCTCTGTAATCTCAGCAGTAATATTCTCCTCGAACTCCTCATTTAGTTCATAACTGGAGCAGGCAAACATGCAGTCCTGCCACACCAAAAGTCCAAGCTCATCACAGGCATCAAAGAAGAAATCATCCGGATAATAACCGCCACCCCACACGCGGATGGAGTTATAGTTAGCCGCTGCTGCATCCTCTAAAAGCTTTCTGGTACCCGACCGTGTCACTCTGGACAAAATATTATCCTCGGGAATATAGTCCGCACCCATGGCAAAGACAAGTACCCCATTTACCTTGTGGGCAAAGCGGTTGCCCCATTCATCAGCACCGGTATCCATCTCCATCACACGGAGACCAATTCTGCGCTTCCATGCATCCAGCACATTGCCCTCACTGTCCATGCACAGTACTTCCACCGTATACAAATGCTGCTCCCCATAACCTCTGGGCCACCAAAGCAAGGGCTTTTCAATGGTAATCAGCCCCTCCTCGTCCTGAGTATATTTTTGTCCGGTGGGGCTCTCTACCGTAATGGACACAGATACCTCCTCGTCCTCTCGGAGGATTTCCAAATCTACATCAAAATCAAGAGTCACACGCTCTCCCTGCACCAAAAGCCTCTCCGGATTCTCCACCAGTGGCGTAAGCATCACATGCTCCTGGGTAATATACACACCATCAATCAGCGCAATATCCGCCACCTTCAGATACACATCTCTGAAAAATCCACAATCCGGTAATCTTGGCCCCCAATCCCAGCCAAACATACAATGAGCCTTACGAAGATGAGGATACCCCTCCATGGCATCTCCTACCCCACCGGCATAGACCTTTGCATTTTCCTCTTTTATATACTTAACCGGGGAATGGAACAGTACGGACAAGGTATTCACTCCGGCCCATGCCAGTTCACGGATATCCATTTCCCATACGCGGTGCATATTGTAGGTCTGATTAATCAGCTCCCCATTAAGAAAGATGTCTGCCAACGTATCGATTCCGTCAAAGCACAGAAGCAGGCTATCTGCATTTAACATCTCCCGGGTAACCTCAAACTCCTTTTCAAAGACAAAATCATTGTCCATCAGCTTTAATGCCTTCAGCTCATTATCCCGATAAAACGGATCAGGCATCAGTCCATGCTCAAGGAGTGTACTGTATACACTCCCCGGCACATGGGTTTCTACAAACTCCTCAGGGATGCCAAACACATTCTCCCCAAGGACCTTCATCTTCCAATTATCATTCAATAAAATTTTTTCCATACCTACTCTCCATCCACAGAGGCGAGATACACTTCGCGAATCTCGCTCTGATTAGCGCTCGTCAACTATCCCCGGCTAAGCTCACCCTGTTCCATCTCAAAGACATAGTCACCGGCATCCATAAGGCTGATATCGTGAGTGGTCATAATAATGGTAACCCCTTCTTTTGCCACCATCTCCTTAAAAAGGTTCACTACCGATACCGCAGTGGCGGAGTCCAGCTCGCCGGTAGGTTCATCCGCAAAGATTATCTGTGGTCTGTGAGCCATGGCTCTTGCAATGGCAACCCTCTGCTGCTCACCACCGGACATTTCCTGAGGCATATGGTGCATACGACTGCCAAGTCCCACCATTTTCAAACACTCCGTGGCACGTTCCTTACGCCCTTTCTTCACTCCGGCAAGTCTTAAGGAAAACTCTACATTCTCCAGCGCCGTCATCATCGGTATCAACGATACTGACTGGAAAATAAAACCAATCTTCTCCCGGCGCAGCTTTTCCCTCTTGCCTTCAGACATGGCCGTAATCTCTTTATCACCGATCCACACCTTTCCACCGGTAGGCATATCCAATGCACTGAGGATATTGAGGAGCGTGGTCTTACCGGAGCCGGAACGCCCCTTTAAGACAGTCAGACTCTTCTCCGGGATTTCAAAGGACACACCCTTCAGCGCCATAAATCCCTCTTTGCCGCCACCCGGAACGGGGAAGCTTCTTACAACATTTTCTGCTTTAATCATCATAATTAATCCTCCCCTAACTTCAACGCCTTGGTAATATTCATCTTAGAAACAATACGAGCAATAACAATAAGACAAATCACCATTACAATACCGATTGCCACAAACAGCTGCACCAAATCACTCTGATTGGTAATCAGTTCCAACGGAAGCACCTGATTCTCTGCTGCATAAGCATTCTGAATCATGGGCACGAACAGTCTCGAGCCCACAAAGCCCACCAGCGCACCTGCCAAAATCGCATATAAACCACAGAAAATCTGCTCCAGAATCAGCATTCTGGTAATCTCTGTCTTCTTCATACCCATGGCTCTAAGTACACCGAAAAGAAGCTCTCTGGAACGAATGGACAAAATGAAGTAAATCAAATATCCCACACCGCAAAGTACAAGAACAATCATAAAGCTCATGGTAAGGATGCCATTGGTTCCCTGGAACAAGGTATCACTTCTAAGATCCTCATATATCACATCCAAATCCTGGAACTTCATGAATTTCAGCTTCGGATTATCCTCAATAAACTGATATACGCCATCCGTGGATTCCCCAATGTCCATCCATATCTCGTACGGTCTGCTGGCAATTCGTGACTGCAACATTGCAAAGTTGGCAACCACCATGTAGCTTTCATTCTCCACTACCGTACCATCCTCATTCAGGGAGTAAACCGTCGGTTCATAAGAGGGCCAATAATTAAAGAACCCCTTGATGGTACAGCGAATCTTGGAATCTGCTGTAGGAATTTCATAAATATCCCCAACCTTCAGCCCCAGCTTGGTCATAAAATTCTCAGATAAAAGAACTGCATACTCATCACTGGCAAGCACATTCAGATAATCATAAAAGTGGTATGGCAGAAGATCCTCCGGCATATTGGCAATCTGCGCAAACTCGCCGGTATTGATACCTAAAATAGTCATTTTCTTGTTGTGGCGCACCATCTCTGCCTCATACCTAAGCACCTTTGTCACGTTCTCCACTTGGTCGATTACGGTATATCTGCCGAATTCAGGCTCTATATATACTGCGTCCTCACCCATACCCATTCGCCATACTTCCTTCAGTACCAAATCAGCACCATTTACATAGGAAGCGTTGTGCTCCGCATTAGCTACAATGGTTCGTGCCACAGTGGTGCTGTGAATACCAAGAGCTACCGTAAGTACCATGAACAACATAATAAATTCGGTCTTCTTGCCACCACGGATAGCATCTGTAAAGGACACATAGCTGCTTGGAGACATGCGCTTTCCTCGAATCAGAAAAATCAATTTCAAAATCCAAGGCTGGATTCGTACTGCCAAGAGTCCGCATCCCAGCAGGAATAAAGAAGAGCTTAAATAAAGTAGCGGATCAAGAGGTTCTCCCATGAGTACCTGCTGCATCATATTATCCTGATTCTGGGAAAAGCTATAATATCCGTAAAGAGAAATACCAATACAGATAAAGTCTAAAAACAGTTTTTTCCAAAGTGACTTTTTCCTCTGCGCCTTGGCCTGCTTCAAATGTACAATAGATACCCTGCTGTAACCGATTACGGGAAGAATGGTCAATAAAATCGTCAGAAGGATTGCTCCCCCTGCATAAACCACTACATCCTGGGAGAATTTGGGCTCCAGCACCTGGGTTCCCGCAAATACCATAAAGTCCGTAGATGTACCAATCAGACTACAAAGTACCTTTCCCAGTGGAATACCTACAGCTGCTCCCACGCCGCTTAAGATAATACTCTGAATGAGGTACATCCCCAATATCTGTCCCCGACCTGCACCACGGCTCTTCATAACAGAAATCTCATTCTGCTCCATGGTAAGCATCTGGGAGGAAATCATATAGATAAAGGCAACAAGCAGTGCCAATACGGGAATCTGTAAGATCAAAAGCGAAGTCTCTACCTTCTTGGCCTTTGCACTATAATTCTCAATAATACCCTCATAGGCATTCTCCAGAATCAAATCTCCGCCGCTTCCGTTTAACAGTTGCTGGGTTGCGTATACCAGTGATTTTACACCACTAGGTTCAATTTTTTCATAATCCATCTGGGCATAGATGGTTTTCTTCATACCAAGAGCCTTCTCATTCTCTTCACCGATACACAGCTCATGGAAGGTCTCTGTATCCATGAACACATCTCTGTCCATATCCTCCAAGCTACTTGCCCAGAAGGGATCCGCTGCATTCAGCTCCTTGAATATACCAACCACCTTAATCCTAATTGGGTCACCACTTTCCCAGGTCAGCTTGGTATATTCATACATCTCGTCCAACAGAATATCCATTTTGTCTGCAATGATATCCGAAGTAATGACCTCCACATACTCGCCATCAATTACTCCCGCTTCCGGTAAACGACCTGCAAAAACATCAATATAATCCGCCAAATCCGTCACACTGGTGAGGCGCACCTTTCGGGAAACCTTCTCATCTCTGGGCGTTACCGGTGTAATCTCCGAAATAGTTGTACTAAGTATCTCAATCTCTCTATAAATCGGCACATTCAATTTTGCAAGAGATTGATCCGCATAGGTACGCAGCTGTTCATAGCTGGTACCGTCTTTTCCTTTTGTTCTGGTATGAGACACCGCAAATGTAGCCGGCCAATCACCGGTCTGCTCACGGTACGCCTCAAACTCATCGCAGAGCATCCTCTGAAAGGACGCCCCTCTGTACATGGGATAGCTCACTGCTACCGCAATCAGCAAGATATTGCCAATCAGCAGACACAGTGCCATCCATTTTTTATGCATAATTTTCTGCCAAATCAAAGTAAGCATTTTATCGGCCCCCGCGTTAGTTGTTATAAATCAAAATGGATGTCCCTTCCTTCAGGCCATCATATACCCAGTAATACTCTGTGTTGTTTCCACCGGACAAAAATTGGGTTTTCTCCAGCGATCCATCCTCATGCAGAACAGTCACAAAATGTTTGCCATTGTCATTGGTTACCGCATCAAAAGGAACCAAAAGTACATCTTTCATTACATTAGTGATTGCCGTAACGTAAAACGGACCTGAGGAAAGTACTTCATAAGGTTCTATACTGGTCTCAATATAGGTAATCTCTTTGTTCCAGCCGCTCCCCAGTGCTTTACCGTTAGTTGATACTACCTTTGCCCCAAACTCCTGTGCTTTGATATTTCTTCCGACAAGAAAGGTCACTTCGTTGCCGTAAGCATAGTGGGAAAGAGCATCCCCGAAGCCCATATATATCTGATCCGTAGGAATAATCTTGGCCACCATATCACCGTTTTCCAGCTTTGTTCCGCCAAGTTCTCTGTTCACCTCAATCACAATACCATCCGTAGGTGCCACAATCTGAGTCATATTCATCAGCTCTTTCAGCTCTTCAATCTGCTCTTCATAGCTTTCAATCTGCTTCAGATAGTTCTGCTCCTGTCTTGCAAAATCCAGCTCCGCCTGGTAGAACTCTATGCGGTCAATTTTGCCCGGAAGCTCATATACGCTGATTTCCTGTCTGGCTTCTTCATGAGATGTTTCAAACTCCGTCTTATACTCGTTGTAGCGTTCCTTCACCCTGGTAAGCTTAAGCTCCAACTCTTCCAGATCCAGCTCATTGGTTTCCATGGAAACTGTAGCAAGAACGTCTCCCTTTTCCACAAAGGCATACCTCTCTGCCACCATCTGCACCAGTCGCATGGTTCCGCTGCTGTACTCCGCACGAACCACCGTAGTCTCCATGACGTTCACATCTGCAGAAAAGGCTGCAGATTCCGTCTGAAAGTCACCATACACTAATGTATATACTTCGTATCCGTTGAAGGTCTGTTTATCCGAGCCATCGTCCTCTAACGCCTTTATGTCCAGATAGTCCTCTTTCTGTGCCTGAATCACCACATCCGTACCTGCATCGGTAAAGAACGAATTTCCGCCGCTGCAACCGGTAAGTCCCAGCATCAGGGCAAACATGAGAGGAAGTGTTTTTTTCAAGTAAAGTTTTCTAGTCAAGATATACCTCATCTCCTTCCTTCAGGCCGCCTGTGACCTCATAATGCATGGTGTCATACAGTCCCACCTGAATGAACACCTTTTCTTTATCATCACCATTCTTTATGTAACAATACTTCCTGCTTCCGTCCTGATGTACTGCAATTCCCGGCACCTTCAGCACATTTTCCTTCTTCTCCTCAGTAAGTACAATCAGTGCAAACATTCCATGACTTATCTCATCTACCGGTTCAATCTCATAGGTAGAGTAGGGCGTTTCTCCCTTTTTCAAAATGGCATAATACACTTCCTCGTCCATAGGAACATAGGTAAGAGGATACTCCTTACCATTGATAAATGCAGTAACGCCCAATGCATCATCCATATCCTTTTGGCTCACATATTCTCCCACCACCTGATACTTAGTGGTATCTGAGATTGCAATATACGCCTTCTGTCCGGTCACTCTGTCTCCGCAGGCAAGAGGTTGCATGGAAGTAATCACACCATCAAAAGGCGCCATAATCCGATTACTGGTCAGCTTCGCCTTATATTCCTTCAGTTTCTCCTGCAAATAAGGGAGTGCAATTTCATAGTCCTCTGTCAAATGCTTCATCTCAAGATCCAGCCTACGAATCTGTTTATCCCACTGCCCTGCCTGTATACAAAGCTGTGTGTATCGATCCGTCATATAAGGTTCCACTTCCAGCTGGTCATAAACCATCTGCAGTTCCGTTTCCGCAATATCCTGACTGTTAACCTTGGTCTGCATATTATAATTGTAGGTAGCCGTCAGTTCATCAATCTGATTCTGATAATTCTCTACCTGTTCCTTGGCATCTCCTACATCTGTAGTTGCCAGTAGCTGCCCCTCTTCAACACGTTCCCCCAGTGTCACCTTATAATCCAAAAAAATACCGTCCTCCGGGAACACCAGCTCCTCTACGTAGGGTGTAATCACTCCATCGAACAGACTTCTGCGAATTACGTCGCCATACTCTACCTTGGAGGTCTGTTCTTCCGTCAAAGGGTTCATCTCCACATTCTTTACCGTCACTTCTGCTGATGCCTCCCGACTATCTTCGCAGGCACACAACGAAATACAGCACAAAAGCCCTGCGACAATTACTGTCCCAAGGCGTTTTCTTCTATACATATGTAACCTCATTTTATCCATTTTCCCCATTCCAGTTTGTCTCTCCATGCTGTCTTATACTATAACGTAATCGCCTTCCTCCAGACCGGAAATCACTTCTACCACATCAGATCCCCAAAGCCCCAATTCAACGAACTGCATACGGCGAATCCCCTCCTCATCCAGAATATAAACATAATAATTCTCACCGGAGGAGTGAATAGCATCCTTATCTACCGTTAAGACATTCTGCTTTTCTTCTGTACATATTTCAATGGTACCGGTGGTAATATTGTAAGGGTCATAGTCCTGATCCAAAAGCTTAAAATAAATTTTGTCCTTCCAATCCTCAAAAAGCACAGGCTCTACCGAATACTCTCTCATAGCCTTTCCCAGACCACATACAATAGTGTATGTCTGGGACTTATCCAGATAAGGAATCACCTCTATATCATCGGAGCAAAAATAACAGCTGTTTTCATCATAGATGGTAACCACCTTTTCTCCCTTATTGGTTGGCGTGTTCTCCAAATCTGACTTTAGGAAGTTAACTATACCGTCTATAGGCGCATAAAGAGTTCCCTTCTCCACATAATCCTTTGCCTCCTCCAGACGCTTCTCCTGAAGGTAAATATTATCTTCTGCATCAATTATTGCATTTTTATAATTTTCTTCGATATTTTGCAAGTTTTCCTTCATGTTTTTTTCGTCGTCTTCCTTCATATGTGTGTAGGAAAAATCAATTTTTGCCTGCTCAACATCAAACTCTTTTGTCTCCAGAAGCTGCTGATAATTTAGCTTGGTAACTGCCAGCTGATACTCCAATTCATCCACCTTATTCTTAGCGGTTTCCACATCCACACTAACCAGCTTATCTCCCTTCTTTACCACATCACCCTTTTCCACATACACATCGGTGATAACTTCCTTATCAATAGCGAAGGACAGCTCAATCTCCTCCGTCTGGGAATAGATACATTTAATCTCCAGTACCTGAGCCACGTCCCCCTTTACTACCGGCGACATCTCATAAGTAATCTGACTTTCCTCTTCGGCCTCCAGAACGATTTCCTTATTTACCTGTTCTTCCTGACCGCAGCCGCTAAGGGTTACACTAAAAAGAAGAGGTATGATGCATGCCAATGTTCTCTTTACATCCCGTCTTTTCAACCTTCTTCCTCCTCATTTATATCTCTGATTTTTGCACGTAGTCTAAGTACATTTCCGGGAGACACGGAAAGCTCATCCACCCCCATCTGTATGAACCTTCCGGTAAGTGCCATATCACTGCCCAACTCTCCACAGATGCCTACCGGAATTCCGGCATTGTGACCACTTTTCACTACCATCTCTATCATCTTAAGAACAGCGGGATGATGTGCATCATAGAACGCATCCAGTCTTTCATTCTGGCGGTCCAGTGCCAATGTATACTGTGTCAAATCATTGGTTCCGATGCTGAAAAAGTCCACCAGCTGTGCCAGCTGATCACTAATCATTACTGCCGCCGGAGTCTCTATCATAATTCCCTGAATTGGAAGCTTATAGCTAACGCCCTCTGACTCCAGCTCTCCTCTGACTTCTTCCACAATTTCTTTGATCTGCGTCACTTCCTTCACAGACGTTATCATTGGGTACAAAACGGCAAGATTGCCATACATCCCTGCGCGTAGTAATGCCCTGAGCTGGGTTTTAAAAATATCCTTTCTGGTAAGACAGATTCGGATAGCACGAAAGCCTAGTGCCGGATTGTCTTCCTTGCCCAGTTCCAGATATTCTACCTGCTTATCCGCTCCGATATCCAGAGTACGGATGGTCACCAGCTTGTCACCCATTTTCTGAAGCACCTTCTTGTAAACGTGGAGCTGCTCCTCCTCCGTAGGAAGACAATCCTTCTGTAGATACAAAAATTCACTTCTAAAAAGTCCGATTCCTTCCGCATCATTCTCCAATGCATAGGAAATATCCTGCACGCCACCAATATTGGCCAATAACTTTACTACTCTGCCGCCCTTGGTGACCGTTTCCTTTCCCTTCATCCGTTGCAGCATCATCTGCTCTTCTTCTTGCACGCGGATTTTCTCTTTGGCAGCTGCCAGCTCTTCCTCAGTAGCATCAATGACCAGACTTCCCTCATAACCATCTACAATTCCAATGCTGCCACTTGGAAGCCCATCCAAATTAAACTCTACACCAACAATTGCCGGAATATTCATCATAGCTGCCAGGATTGCTGTATGAGAATTGGCAGATCCACGCAAAGTAACAAGTGCCAGCATCTTTTTACTATCCATCTGCATTACTTCGCCCGGCGTTAGGTCATCTGCCAGGATAATAGATGGCTCCATCTCAGAAAAGTCCAGCTCTTCCTGTCCCTGCAATGCACGAATTACCCTGCCTGTCACATCCAACACATCTCTGCTACGCTCCTGCATGTATTCGTCATCCATCTCCGCAAACATATCCGCAAAGTGCGTACCTGTAGTAGCTACCGCGTACTCTGCGTTTACCTTCTCCGCCTGGATAATACTATGAACAGAATCCAGATATCCCTCATCCTCAAGCAGCATAATATGAGCATTAAAGATGGCAGCCCCCTCCGACCCCACTTCTGCTACTGCCTTATCATATAACCGCCTCAGGTGATTCTTTACCTTATAAAGACTTTGCTCCAGCCTTATCATCTCCGAAGAAGTATTATAAATCTTATATCGCTTTACCTGTGCTTCTCTGGGCTTTATTACCACCACAGGTCCCACTGCGATTCCATAATGAACCGCCTTACCAATCATCCGCATGAAATGACTCTCCCTTCTTGTATGATATAGCGAATGTTCAAATCCTTATCCAGAAGTACCGCATCAGCGATTCTGCCGCTTCTCAGACTTCCTCTTGTACCATAAATCCCTATTGCCTTGGCCGGATTTACAGTTGCACACTTAACAGCATCTCCCAAAGGAATCCCCATCTTTACTGCATTTCTCACCATGTCCATCAAATTACAAACCGAACCTGCCAGCGTTCCATCCGAAAGAGTGGCTCTGGGTCCGCTTACAGTCACTGCCTGACCTCCCAGGGTATAGACTCCGTCCGAAAGACCACAGGCTCTCATACTATCACTGATAAGAATAATACGGTCTGCACCAAACATCTGAAAGGTAGCCCTTATTACCGCCGGATGAATATGCTGCCCGTCTGCGATCAGCTCTACCATCACATCCTTTGTATCATATGCCGCACCGATTAATCCCGGTTCCCTGTGTCTGAAAGGTTCCATGGCATTATAGAAATGTGTTACATGTCTTGCTCCCGCTGCAAACGCCTTCATAGCGGTATCGTAATCCGTAGCGGTATGTCCAAGAGATATTCTTACCTTTTCCCCCACAGCTTGCACAAACTCCATTGCCCCCGGCATTTCCGGTGCAATGGTAAGGAGCTTAATCATACCACCAGCATGTCTTTGCAGACGTCCAAAAATCTCCTTATCCGGCAGACGCAAATATTCTTTTTTCTGTGCTCCGGCCTTTTCCGGGGAAAGAAAAGGACCTTCCAGATTCACACCAACAAATGTCGCACCTTCCGATTTCCCATGGTAGGATGCACACTTAAGTGCCCTTTCCAGCTCCTCTATAGGAAGGGACATGGTAGCCGGACATATTGCCGTAATCCCATTCTTAAGCTGGTAGCCGGACATAGCCTTCAGTCCCTCTGTGGTTCCATCAGAAAAATCATGTCCCATGCATCCATGAAAATGAATATCAATCAGCCCCGGTATTACATACAACCCTTCGGCATCCAGTTCTTCTCCGGCACAGAACTCTGCAAACTGACCATTTTTTATAAATAAACTATCGTATTCAAAATGTCCCCCATCCCGAAAGACAAGACCATTCTTAATTCTCATCCTATTCTCATTCCGCATCATTCTTTATTTTAAAGTATATTACCCCTAAGAATACCATACTTATATAAGTATAAATCTTACCGCATGGAAATGCAATTTTTTTCACAGGATAGTCACAAACAATGCTCTCTTTGGTACTTGTTTCTTCACCTACTGCCACCGCAGCCCCCACTAAGGCTCCAACTCCTGTTCCACCATAACACTAGAAAAAGCTGCTACACATTTTGTGTAACAGCCTTTTCTTTATTCCTTATCTTCATTTACCACAAGTGCTGCAGAGCCATATGCCTTTACGGGCCGTCCGTTCTCATCAAATTCTGTGGTGTATTTCACGCGGAAAGGCACTCTTCCTACAGTCAGAGGTATTACTGCCTCCAGCTCCTTCACACCATTGGCAATTTGCTTGTGCCAATCACGGTACATCTCATGTACCTCCGGTGGGAATACTCCCATCTCAAAAGCACTTTCCGGGTAATTGTTGAGCACCGCCGGTAGTCCCAAATCACGCATACATCGAAAGCATGGACGCATCTCCTTTGTGGCAACAGTATACTCCCAGAAATAAATATTTACCTGCTCGCTGGCCATCTTGAAACGTCTCTCTGTATCCTGCATCTCCTGAATGCGTAGCTTCTCTCCGGTTACATTACGAATCATGGCATAGAACAAATAAGTATCATCACTCTTACCGATAACTCTCACAGTGGCACGGATGCACATTCTATCCTCTCCGCAACAGGAGGAGGACAGATTTCTCCAGGTCTCACACTCCTGCTCCTCACCGCTTTCAATAGCTCGTTCCAGCATCCGAATATAAGTCTTTTGATTGTCCTCATCCATGAAGGATAAGAAGTCAGACTCCAGCATCTCCTTTTCGGAAAGATTCATTCCAATCTCCTGCAGGTACTTTGTATTCACACGAGAAAGCTCCATCTGACCATTCTGATAATCAAAGATAGCAGCTCCGCCTACATAATTACTGAATATAAGTGTCTCCAAAGATTCCGGATCCCAGAAATCATATGCATGAATCGTGTCCAGAAGACGCATCTGTGTAGCAGTATTACCAATCGTACTATCCGTAATCAACTTCTCATAATCTGCCTCCGGAAGAGGTCGGGAATACAGATAACCCTGAATATAATCACAACCGATACTCTTTAAGAAATCTGCCTGCTTTACCGTCTCCACTCCTTCCGCAATTACCGGGATTCCAAGCCATTTGGCCATTCGAATCACCGCACTGACAATGGTTCCGCCACGGTTGGTCTCTGCTTCATTGGACAGGAACAGCATATCCAATTTAATAATATCCAGCTCAATATCTTTCAGTACATTCAAGGATGAATAACCACTTCCAAAGTCGTCCATCTCCACAATATATCCAAAGCTATGCAGCTTATGAATAATATCATTGGTATGCTGGCTACCACCTACAATGGCTGACTCTGTAATCTCTACACGGAGATACTTAACCGGTACATCATAACGATTTCTGATTTCCTCCAGCTTCTCCACAAAGTTAGGCTGGAAAATATCATATCTTGAAAAGTTTGTGGAAATCGGAACCAGAGGCTCCCCTTCATCTATACATTTACGGATGAACGCACATACTTCCTCAAATACATATAAATCTAATCGGGTGATAAATCCATTTTTTTCGAAGATTGGAATAAACACCCCCGGTGAAATCAATCCCTTTTCCGGATGTTTCCAACGAACCAGTGCCTCTGCACCAACCAGCATTCCTGTAGAATGATTGTACTGAGGCTGATAATAAATTAGAAAATGCTTTTCCGCAAGTGCATTGGAAATCATACCTACGATTTCCTGCTCTGTCAGCATCTCCTCACGCAGCTGCTCCGTAAAATAGCTGTAACGTATGGTATAGCTGCCCTTGATAGTGGATTTCGCAAGCACTGCTCTGTCAATCATTGCCTCCACAGCCAGCTCAGCATCCCCAGTCACATAAATACCCACATTACAGGTAACTTCATAGGTCTGCCCATATAAGGAAATATCCGTCAGAATCTGCTCCACCATAAGCTCCAGCTCCTGTCCAGACGTGTGGGTAAAAAGCAGGAAATGATCGGCATTAGAGCGACATACAATATCTTCCTCTTTGGCAGATTTATCAATAGCTCCTGCAATGTGCTTCAGAAGCTTATCGCCCTCTCCCATTCCATAAAAATCATTAATCGCTTTAAAACGAATCACATCAAAGCAGGCCAACGCATATTCCCCGGATTCTATCGCTGTCCTATTTTCCAGCACAATCTGCTCCACCTTATCACAAAACGTCCGACGAGTCCACAATCCGGTCAGCTCATCCAGTTCACTTTCTGTCTTCTCTTTGCCTCCGGCACATTTTTCTTTGCTTATGTCAGAAAAAGTAACCACGATACGATCCATAGGCGGAGTACAGATAAAACCTACACGATACGCATTCCACGCCCCTGCTTTATTGCGAAGAGAAACTTCCATAAAATACACCTGTGGCTTCCTACCCGTGCAGATATCCCTCGTCACTTCACGCAAGGTATCCACAGCGCTTTCATCTGCCAGACAGCAGGAGTATAGAAAATCCCACACATCTCCTCTAGGGAAATCCACCCCTAATTCTTTTAGAAAGCAATCGGAATACTGACACAAACCATTGGTGCAATCTATAATTACATATGAATGTTTTTCATAATTTTCTTTTCTCATAATGTGCCTCTCAAAAATACAAAGTCATACACACGTTCATTATAACACATTTTTAAAGAATTTTATTACTTTTTTCCTATTTTCCAACATTCTTTACCAAAAAAAGAACCTTCTCCATCGGGAGAAGGTTCTCACACACCAGCATATCTTATACTTCTAATTTCTTAAATTTACTTACTTCCTGATTTAAGTCGCTAGCCACATTCTTATTATCCTCTGCTTCTGCAGCAATATTTTCCATGCTTCCCAACATATCACTAGTACTTTCCGTTGCAGAAACAACGGCTCTGGTACTCTCTGTGACTGCAGTATTGATCTCTGAAATACCTGCCGAAATAGCCTGTGCTATATTCTCCAAATCATCAGCCTTTTCTTCAAATACAGCAAATACCTCTTTCATCTTAGTGGCGTCTGCCATGTAGCCTTCTGCGGAGCCCACGAAGCTATCGTAATCCTTTAAAATAGTATCAGAAATATAGTTCATAATGTCACTTGCATTCTGTACCAAATCCGCCACAGCACTGGTAACTGTTCCATTGATCTCCTGAATACTGTTCGCAGTATTTCTACTACTATCTGCAAGCTGTCTGATTTCCTCTGCAACCACGGCAAATCCCTTACCGGCTTCTCCTGCTCTTGCAGCCTCAATAGAAGCATTTAAGGCCAAGAGATTGGTCTGGCTGGAGATTCCCAAGATATCCGAAGTAAGCTGGTTAATACGCTCTACAGACTTACTTTCTTCAATAGCAACATTCATGCGCTCCTGAATATCGGAAACCATACGCTTGGTCTCTTCCTGATTCTGAATACTGCTCTGGCTGATTTGATCCGCCCTGCTTGCCAATCCATCCACCAATTGTACGGTTGCATTTACTTCGTTGCCGATATCCTTTGCAGACGCCAGAACTCTACCGGAGCCCTCATCGATATTCTGCATGGTTGCACTAACCTCTTCCATACTTGCAGAAAGTTCTTCCATGATAGCTGATACACTATCCGTCTCATCTTTACAATTTAATACTTTGCTATTAATCTCATCCGCTGAGATATACATCTTACCGGCACCATCACGAAGAGAAATCATAACTCTTTGCAGTGCATCCAAGAAACCGTTTACACTGGTAAACAGCTGACCGATCTCATCCCTTTGCTTCACAGGAACTCGGATAGTCAGGTCACCTTCTTCCTTCATAATACCGTCTACCACACTAAGAAGAATCGCATTACCATTCTTAATAGGTTTGGCAATGGTCGAATAAATATATACGCCGCCAAGAAGAACGCCAATTACAAAAATAAGCGCCATAAGCCCGATAACTACCTGCAAGTCATGAATTGCTTTAGCCGTTGCCTCAGAATTCTCCTGTTGCACTTCAATCATGATAGCTTCAAAAGCATTATATGCCTCGTCCATGGCCATGGTAGCACCATACATACCGCCCTGTGCTTCTACCGCACTGTCTCGGTCTCCTGCATTATAAGATTTCACTACAGATTCTGCAATAGAAATCAGAGCATTTATTTTCTCATGATATACCTTATAAGCATCCAGGACATCAGCATCTGCTATTTTTCCGCATACCTCTTCAATATAAGCAATTCTCTGGTTCAACAGTTCAATCTCACCTGGCATATTGCCGGCCATACGGTTCGCAGAATCAATAGAATTAGATGTTGCAATCATATTACAATACATCTTAACGGTTTCAATGCTGCTTACCAAATCCTTCTGTGTAGTTCGAATTTCCATGTACACACTTTCCAACTCTTCTACATTGGAGTCAATCTTCCGCGCATTCAGTGTGTTTACGAACGAACCCGACATGTAAACAACCAGCAACAGCACAAAAATCGACATAATCTTGGCAACAATACTTTTCCTCACAATACACCTCCGCATATACCACTAAATATTCTTGTGTATTTATGCAATACCTCCTTGTTTATTTTAAAACTTTTTAGTATTGTTGTCTAGTATTTTCAGTCAATTCTCCAGAAAATAAGGTAGATAAATTTTATTTTGCTGTGTTCTTTTTACAATCGTTACGAACCACAGGATTTGTAATTCCTGACCCCCAGGCACCATACCCCATAACAAATTACCAGAAACACTACAATCCCCAGCGGATAGAAAGCCAGAAGCACATTGCTCTGTTTTCCCAGCAGATACTGCAGAGGATAATACTGAATCAGCGTATAAGGAATGATGTAAGTACAGAAACTCATAATTCCTTTTCCATAAATATCAAGGGGATATTTCCCATGGGATTTGGCTCCATAGGTAAGCACGTTAATAATGGATGTATCCTCAATGGTGAAGAAGCATAAGCTGGCCCCAATCATAAACAGCCCAATGAACAAAAACGTTCCTCCCAATATCATAAAAACTAACGTTAACACTCTTGCCACATTCCAGTCTATCTGACTATTCCTAACACCAATGAACAGTGTAATAATTGCCGTAATCAGGGGGCCTGTTCTTCCGATTTCGAATCTTGTTCCGATTACCTGCAATATAGGACTGCATGGCCTGAGGAGCATTCTGTCAAATTCTCCTCTTTTTACCATAAAGGAAAATGATTTAAAACCATTACCAAACAGCTCAGCAAATGCAAATGACATTTGTATGATAGAGAAGCAAAGTAATACATCGGCATAAGAATATCCTTTAATCTCTTCCAGCCCGCTAAACAAAAACTTGATTGCAAGAAATTCTGTGAAGGCTATCAGAAATCTCCCAAGAATCATTAGAACAAAAGACATTTTGTACTGCATTGCGCTTCTGATACATATAGATGCATACCGTAAATACAAGGTTACATTCTTTTTTATCTTCATCCCATCATCCCCCTTGTACTACGATTTTCTTCTCAACTTTTTTCCAAAGGAATACTCCTCCAAGAACGAGCAGACATAACCACATAATTTGCTTCAAAACCGCAGGAAAGATATCTGCTCCGGCCAGGTCCCCGCAATATATACGAAAGGGGATGTTCTGCATATATGCAAAGGGCAGTAATTCCGCTATATTGAGATATTCCTGCGGAAAAAAGGGTAGCGGAATAATATTACCTGACAGAAAATCTACCGCACCTGTAAATACCATTCTCCAGCCCTGGGGAGAAATGGTAAAAAAACATAGCATATATACCAGCATGCAAAATGCCACCGTAACCCCCAAACCTAACACTGTGGTAAGAATGAATAATGAAAACGCCTCCATACTAACCGGCAAGCCCATCCGATAGGGCTCCGGCATCAAAAAGGCGCAAAGCAACACCGGCACACACCTAAGCACCGCTTCCGAAACTCTTCCCCCCACGGTTCTGGCAAACCACATGGAATATACGGAAACGGGCCGGCACAATTCATAGGCAATGTCTCCATTTTGAATCATTCCAAAAACATCATTATCCGCAGCCCATGTATTAAACAGTACTAAGAATGCTTCCTTTAGCCATATATAGGACACGATAGAAGAATAATTCATGGGTAAATTACCTCCTGAGGCTTCTGCAATTGTTTTATATGCCAAGCATTCCATCAATCCCCATATCAGCTGTGTAGTCAGCGCAGTAACGGTTGCCATGCGGTATTGAATGCCTGCAGCAAAACGAAGCTTGAAAAATAGTAAATATTTTCTCATAACGTCCCCCTACATAATGTTCAATTTCCGATACAAGTCAGCTACTACCTGATCCAGGTTAACCATTTCCTCCCCAGAGGCAGTCTCTGCATTCATTGCCGCCCGGCGCAAGTCTGCTAAGCTACCATCTAAAAGTATCTGCCCCTTACCAATCAGGATAACCCGCTCTGCAATGGCCTCAATGTCCTGCATATCATGAGTTGTTAAGATAACGGTTGTCTTATGTTCCTGATTCAGCTTCCTGATAAAATCACGAACCGCAAGCTTTGAAACTGCATCCAAGCCAATGGTAGGCTCGTCTAAAAACAGCAGCTTGGGCTCATGAAGCAGAGACGCCGCCACTTCGCATCGCATGCGCTGGCCCAGAGACAATTGTCTGGTAGGCGTTTTCAGAATCTCCTTCAGCTGCAACAGCTCCGATAACTCTTCTAATTTATTGTTGTACTTTGGGGTAGAAATAGAATAGATTTCCTTTAAGAGCTCAAAGGAATCAATCACAGGAATATCCCACCATAGCTGGGAACGTTGTCCAAAGACAACACCTATCTGGCGAACATGTTCGGTTCTGTTTTTCCAAGGAACTCGACCATCCACCACACAGTTTCCGCTATCCGGTGTCAATATTCCACTTAGAATTTTGATTGTAGAGCTTTTCCCTGCTCCATTGGGGCCGATGTAGCCCACCATCTCGCCATCTTCAATGGTAAAGCTGACATCATTCAGTGCATGAATCACCTCATGCTCTCGTTGAAATAGTGCTTTGCAGGCTTCACCAAATCCTGCATTTCGTTTTGCAACCTTGTACGACTTACATACATTCTCCATCGTAATCATTGTTACTTCCTCCTGGTAGTTATACTTTGCAACGCATTTAAAGCATCATATCTTGCCAAGCCGGTCTGGTTTCGCTGGATTTTGCCAGCAAATACCGTGTAAAATACATGTTTATGCAATTGGAGGTTTATTGTAGCAGAAGTCCCGTAGTAAGTCAACAAATAAAGGGCTTGACATTCTCAAGCCCTTTTATCATCCATCATTTTTCTTCAATCCAGAATTTTTCGATATAACTTCTTCCTAATTATTCAGATATGATCCTGCCTTATTATACGCTGTTGCATAACGAATTCTATTTTTTTCAATCTGTTTATTAGCTTCTTTTACCAATTCTTTATGGGCAGCAGTC
The DNA here is from genome assembly GCA_017467845.1 of Lachnospiraceae bacterium. GTDB lineage: Bacteria > Bacillota > Clostridia > Lachnospirales > Lachnospiraceae > Acetatifactor. Next base: position 109,833 of record JAFUKH010000085.1, read on the forward strand.
CGCTGAATTTCTGTAACAACTACATTCTCAATTCCTTTGTAGCAAGATTCCTTTAATTTGAGTTTTGCCATGGCAGTTCCTTCCCGTCTATTACACTACACATATAGGTTATAATATCACAAACTCTTTGTCTCGTAAAGAGTTTTCTTCTATTTCCCTGCAATTTCCATATTGTCATAACTATAGAAAGAACTGCTGATAGTTTCAATGACACTATATTTACCATCGTCAACCTTAATGCACTTCAATTCCTCAAGATTATCTAACGCACTCTGTACACTTTTGTCATCTACTTGCAAATCACTATCTTGCGGCAAAATTTTTTTTGCATACTCTTTAATCTCGCTTTTTTGTGCACACCGTAATCTAAATGTTGCCAATAAGATTAATGCAGACATTTCATCTACTTTTTCAACGGCACTCGTAAACATATCAACAATTAAATGAATTATTGCTAATACTAGCCAAACATCCTTCTGAGAAAAAATCGTTTTCAACCTAAATGCATTTGCTAATGCGAATGATAACTTTACTTTAATATTAGCAGGCTTTACCGTATACACTTCCCCATTTTTACTTTTCCACACTTTGGATGCCGGCAAAATCGGCTGCTCCTCCTTTTCGATACATCCCCTCACAATACTAGAGAGCATTACCTCATCCAATTCATATTTCTCTATAATCGGCGACAGCGACATAATCGCTAATGAATATTCTTCTGGAATATAATCATTCATTCTATTAACCTTCTCTTTCTACACTACATTTCAACAAATTATGTTGATACATTTTATATGGAGCAATATTTGCCTCCTTTGATGCGTATCTTCTTGATGTAGATAGTTTCTCATCAATATCTATATTTCTTCCATAAAGTCCTCCGTTTCCTAAAATCTCGTTGTCACACGGAAGAACCTCTGTTATACTTATGCTGTGATTACATAGATGACAGAGGTTTTCCTGTTATCACAAGTCCTAGCAGTTGCCGCTGTTAGGGCTTTTTTCTTTTTCAAAATCCAGCATATCCGCTACTTTTCTCTGTTGATTCGGATATAAGTGTCCGTAAGTATTTAATGTGATACGGATATCCTTGTGTCCTACCCTCTCCTTTATCAGAATAGGCTCAATTCCTTTATTGATTAAGTACGCCACATGAGAATGTCTCAAATCGTGAACTCGGATTTTCTTTACCCCTGCTTTCTCCATTTGGTGCTTCATCTTGTGCTGTACCGCTTCCTGCACAATGGGGAAAAGTCTTTCATTCTCCGGCATCCCATAATGACCATCTATAAAATCCTTAATCTCCTGTTTAAGAAACTCCGGTATTTCTATCAGTCTTACAGATTGCTTCGTCTTAGG
>JAFUKH010000086.1 GCA_017467845.1 Lachnospiraceae bacterium
GAAGAGTAGAGGTAATGACTTACGATATCGCTTCCAGACTGACTTCTTATAAGTCCAACGGCGGCAATGTCATCAACTACGATTACGACAAGCTGGATAACCTGGTAGAGAAATCCTACGAGAACTGTAGGGGTAAGGAAAGTGCAGAGCCTGTGCTTTACGCTTACAACGCCCTTGGCGAGCGTGTAAACATGGTGGATTCCACCGGGGAAACCGAGTACACCTACGACGGCCTTGGCAGAATCACCAGCGTTACCACCTACCGTGATTACACCGGTGAGGGTGACACGGTAGCCTACGAGTACGATGAAGCAGATAACTTAGCTGCTATCACCTACCCGGATGGAACCAAGGTTTCCTACGAGTATGATAAAAACGATAACCTTGTAAAGGTCACTGACCGTGAAGGTCTTGTGACAACTTATGTATACGATGCCTTAAACCGAGTGACCGAAATCCACAGACCAAACGGTATCAGTACCTATAACACCTACAATGCCTGGGACCAGATAACCGAATTAAAGAATGTCTGCGATGACTGCGAATGGGTGGTAAGCCAGTATACTTACACTTACGACAACCGCGGATTTATCGTAGGAGAGACTGCTATCGAATCCTTAGCCGGATATGCTTGCGATAAGCATGGGTGCGTCCGAACTCACTGCATATGACCCTGCAGATACGAATACGCAGACAGGAGCCAGCTTATTTCACAAAATGGTAATAGTAACCATGGATGGTCAGGCGCCCGGAATGACCACTGGTACAGACCAGCTGCCGTAAGATGCATCAGATTAGTTTATGCTGTACCTTTTTTAATTTGATGAAAAAAGCGAGTTTTAGCGGCGTAGAATTTAACAATTAATAATATGGAAGATATATAGAACGGCAAGTGCATTTTGTGTGGAAAAATTAGGAAAAATGTACTATGATAAGATTATGGTTCATATGGGGGAGTTTGGACTGTAATTAAGAGCAATGCGGGGTGAGTGCTTTGCAGGAAAGAGAAAAGAGTGCAGTGATATACTCATATCTAAGGAAGGATATGGGGGTGCAGAAACTGCAGGATGAGTTTGCGAAAATTTCCGGAACGATTATCTGGTGTTTGGATTGGGAGAAGAATCCACTTACAGACATTTCCGGAGCGGAGAAGTCGGAGGAGGCACAGCTGCTGTTTCAATCAGAGATTACATCGGAGCTTCTGGAGCGGATAGCAGATGGTTCCTTAGAGGAGGTTGCAACCACCACTTTAGATGATGAAAAGGTGATGGCTGCTGTTGCTGTGCGTTTAAATGGGAAATGCGCAGTGCAATATCTGGTATTGGGAAGAAAAGAAGAGGATAGCTTTTTTCAGAAATTAGATTTTCTTAGGGATTATACGAAAAATGTGCTGGAGGCTGAGCAGATGCGTGAACAGTCCAGACAGGACATTAGAGAGTCGAACCGTCAAAAAGAAGAGATGGAACATACTTTGGAAGGTGCCAATGCAACCTCGGAGATTGTACAGCTTCTTGATAGTGATGCCAAGATGGAAGATGTAATGGAAAAGGCTCTTGAGATTCTGATTCGGCAGATTCAGACCAGCAGCGGTCAGGTAATAAACTATGTACCGCAAAGGGGACATGTATCAGTAATTGCAGAATGGTGCAGGACAGGGATGGATTCTCTGAAGAACATTATTGCAGGAACAGGTCACAAGGATTTTTGGAAGACGGATAAGCCGATGGTGATTTCTACGGATTATGTGAAAGAATTCGGATTGGAGAAGGCGTTTGAAGAATGTGGAATTCTGGCGGGGTTGTTTTTTCCGGTAATAAAATCCGATAACGGAACAGTAACCTTTCTTGCTATTCAAGAACGAAAAGTACCTCGGGTATGGACAATTGATGAGGTGAAATTTGTATCCGATACCATTACGGTAGTGCAGAGTGTTTTAACGAAGCGCTTCCAGAAGAATTCCTTGAATCGTTCCTATGAAGCACTACAGTCTGTCTTGGATCATGTGGGGGCATCCATTTATGTAAAGGATGCTGCTACTGGCAAGGCACTATTTTCCAATAATCGGTTAAAAGCAAATTTTTCCAAGGAAGTGAAGAAGGGAACCTTTGATGGGCTTATGAAGCATGGGATTCCCATAGGAAAGAATAAAAATACCTTTGAAATCCATTACATGGATAAGGATAGGTGGTACGATGTAATTCGCACAGATATCTCCTGGGTGGACGGTCGGGAGGCGGTATTGTATTCGTTGTTTGACGTGACGGATAAGAAGGTCTATCAGCAAAAGATAGAGCAGCAGGCGAATACGGATTTTTTAACCGGATTATTTAATCGTATGTGCTGTGAAAGAAATCTGACCTTGCAGTTGGAGACGGCAAAGCTAAAGGGAACTACAGGTGCGCTTCTCTATCTGGATTTGGACGATTTTAAGCATATCAACGACGGATTGGGGCACCAATACGGGGATGAGCTCTTGCGGGCAATTTCTACAGATTTGCAGGCTATCGAGGGAATCGGGCAGAGCTGCTATCGCATGGGAGGAGATGAATTTATTATTGTTATCGCTCCGGAATATTTTGATAAATGTGAGGAGATTTTGCAGCAGATAAAGGATATTTTTAATACTCCTTGGTATTTGAAGGATTCCGAGTATTATTGCGGTACCAGTATCGGTGTGGTTCATTTTCCTTGTGGTGATGATACAGTGGCAGATTTGATAAAGAAGGCAGATATTGCCATGTATGAGGCGAAGCGTGCCGGCAAGAATCAAAGCAGATACTACGAGGATACCATGGCATCCGCATCCGGCAGAAGGCTGGATATGGAGAAGAGCATGCGCGATGCTTCTGCAGGAGATTATCAGGAGTTCACCGTATATTATCAGCCTATTGTGCGTCTGATAGACGGAAGGGTGGAGTGCGCCGGGGCAGAGGCATTAATCCGCTGGAACAGCAGTAGGCTTGGATTTATTTCACCGGCAGAATTTATTCCGCTGGCGGAGTATCTGGGGCTGATTAATCCTATTGGTGACCATATTTTGAAAGTGGCATGTGAGGCATGCAAGACATGGAATGATAACGGAAAGCCGGATTATAAGGTGAACGTGAACCTATCGGTGGTACAGCTTCTCCAGTCAGATATTGTGGAAAAAGTGGCAAAGGTTTTGGAAGAAACCGGTATTGAACCATCCCATCTGACTTTAGAGGTGACGGAAAGTCTGGCCATCAATGATATGGAGCGAATGAAAGTGATTTTAAGCAACATCAAGGATTTGGGCGTACAGATTGCACTGGATGATTTCGGAACCGGATATTCGTCGCTAAACCATATTAGAGAGATTCCTTTTGATATCATTAAAGTGGATCAGACCTTTGCACGGGGCATTGCAGAGGACGCCTATGCCCAATCCTTTATAAAACTGGTAGCTGAGTTGGCAGAGACTATCGGTGTCCGTGTCTGTGTAGAAGGAATTGAAAGTGTGGAGCAGGTAGAGCTCTTACACAATATGAAGGTAAGCTATGTGCAGGGGTATTTATACGACAGACCTATGGAACAGCGATTTTTTGAAGAAAAATACGTTCCTGGGGTTGCAAAATTGCAAAAAAACATGTAATATAGCGTTACTTGGTTTCGCGACTGGCGGAAAATGCGTAAGCGTGGTGGGATGACCCACAGGGAGCGAAATGTGAATTATAAGCCGACCGCCTGGGCATTTACTTTTAACAGAAGTTTGCCTGGGTTGGTCGGCTTCGTTACTTTGTAACTATTCAGAGTCGTGCGAATTTTCAACAAATATGGGCATCATGCTTGCATGAATGAACATATTTTTGAAAATTTATATGGCGAGAAGCCATACATGAGCAAAAGAAAAGCTGCGAAGCAGCGATTTTGCGAATGGGGCTCTGAATCGTGATGTTATTAAACGAACGTGTAGGAGGAGAAGGAACAATGAACATGTTATCACTGGAAAACGAATTAAAAGAAAACGCATATCCCGGAAGAGGTATCGTAATCGGTAAGTCTGCCGACGGAAAGTCTGCAGTATGTGCATACTTCATCATGGGAAGAAGCTCAAACAGTAGAAATCGTGTATTTGAAGTAGAAGGAGAGGGTATTCGTACTCAAGCTTTCGACCCTTCCAAGTTAGAGGATCCAAGCCTTATTATCTACGCTCCTGTAAGAGTACTTGGAAATGATACCATCGTTACCAACGGTGACCAGACCGATACTATCTATGATGGTATGAAGGATGGTCTTACCTTTGAGCAGTCCTTAAGAAGCCGTGAGTTTGAGCCGGATGGTCCTAACTACACCCCGAGAATTTCCGGTATTATGCATGTGGAAGACGGCAAGTATGATTTTGCTATGTCAATCTTAAAGAGCAATAACGGTGACCCTGATTGTTGCAATCGTTATACCTACACCTATGACAACCCAAAGAACGGAGAAGGTCGTTTTATTCACACCTACATGCATGACGGCAATCCTCTTCCAAGCTTTGAGGGTGAGCCGAAAGTGGTTTCTATTCCTAACGATATGGAAGCATTCACAGAGATGCTTTGGAACAGCTTAAACGAGGAAAATAAGGTATCCTTATTTGTTCGTTATATCGATATTGCAACCGGTAAATATGAGACTAAAATCATCAACAAGAACGCATAATACAAGGAGAGAATTATGAACGAAATTCAGTTAAAATATGGATGTAACCCAAACCAGAAGCCTTCCAGAATTTACATGGAGGATGGCAGCGATTTACCTGTTACCGTATTAAACGGTAAGCCGGGATATATTAACTTTTTAGATGCTTTCAACGGCTGGCAGCTCGTTAAAGAACTTAAGGAAGCAACCGGTCTTCCGGCAGCAACCTCCTTCAAGCATGTATCTCCTGCAGGTGCAGCAGTTGGTCTTCCTTTGGATGAGACTTTAGCAAAGATTTACTGGGTGGATGATTTGGGAGAGCTTTCTCCCCTTGCAAGCGCATATGCAAGAGCAAGAGGCGCGGACAGAATGTCTTCCTTCGGTGATTTCATCGCATTATCCGACGTGTGTGACGTAGATACCGCAAAGTTAATCAAGAGAGAGGTATCTGATGGTGTTATCGCTCCGGGATACGAGCCGGAAGCTTTAGAAATCTTAAAGGCAAAGAAGAACGGTAACTACAATGTTATCCAGATTGATCCTTCTTATGTTCCTGCCGAGTTAGAGACCAAGCAGGTGTACGGCATCAGCTTTGAGCAGGGAAGAAATGAGCTGGATATCAACGCAGATTTATTATCCAATATTGTTACCAAGAACAAAGAGATTCCTGAGGAAGCAATTATCGATATGAAGATTGCTTTAATCACCTTAAAGTATACTCAGTCCAATTCCGTATGCTACGTAAAGGGCGGACAGGCAATCGGTATCGGTGCAGGTCAGCAGTCCAGAATTCACTGTACCAGACTTGCAGGTACCAAGGCAGACAATTGGTTCCTTCGTCAGGCACCACAGGTTCTTTCTTTACCATTCCTTGATAAGATTGGTCGTGCAGACAGAGATAACGCTATCGACAATTACATCGGAGAGGACTACGAGGATGTGCTTGCAGATGGCGCATGGGAGAGGATCTTCAAGGAGAAGCCTCCTGTATTCACCAGAGAAGAAAAGAAAGCTTGGCTTTCACAGATGACCGATGTTACCTTAGGTAGTGACGCATTCTTCCCATTCTCCGACAATATCGAGAGAGCCAACAGAAGCGGCGTGAAGTACATCGCTCAGCCCGGTGGATCTGTAAGAGATGATTTAGTTATCGAGTGTGCAGATAAATATAACATGGCAATGGCATTTACCGGAATTCGTTTATTCCATCACTAAAATAAATGTTGTATAATAAAAGTCGGGTAGGATAATCTACCCGACTTTTGTGTAAGAAAATATGTCGGACGACATACCCTAAAAGGCGACTAGCCACTGCTTTGGAGTCCGTTTTGGGGTATGTTGTTGGGCTTTTCAAGAAAGGATTTTATTATGACGTTATCTGATTTATTGCAATTTAACCCAATTACAATTCAGTGTCATGACAATCCGGATGCGGATGCCTTAGGTGCTGCTTTTGGATTGTACAAATTCTTTAAGAGTAAAGGGAAAAGGGTGCGCATGGTCTACAGCGGACGCTTTGAGATACAGAAGGCAAACTTAAGTCTGATGAAAAATAAGCTGGCCATCCCCATAGAGTACATTCCTACGGAAGGAAGAGCTAAAATAGAGGGGCTCCTTATTACGGTGGACTGCCAATACGGTGCCGGAAATGTGACCAGACTTGAGGCGGATTATGTAGCGATTATTGATCATCATCAGATTGAAATTACGGACCAGCCTATGAGCCGTATAGAGCCAAGGTTTGACAGCTGTGCTACCCTGGTATGGTGTATGCTGAAGGAGGAGCAGTACCCTGTGGAGGATGATATGGTACTGTGCACTGCACTGTATTATGGTCTGTATACGGATACGAATCAGCTTTCGGAGCTTTCCAATCCTTTAGATATGGATATGAGGGATGGTCTGGAATATAACAAGTCTTTAATCAGCCAGTTCCGTAATTCTAATCTGTCTCTAAAGGAGCTGGAGATTGCCGGAATCGCCATGATTCGTTACAGCTATAACGACGGCTATCGCTTTGCGGTGATTAAATCAAAACCTTGTGATCCCAATATTCTTGGCTTAATCAGTGACTTCCTGCTGCAGGTGGATGAGATTGATGTATGCTTGGTTTATAATGAAACATCGGACGGTTATAAGCTATCTGTGCGGAGCTGCATCAAAGAGGTGAATGCCAATGAGCTTGCTGCATACCTTACTGCAGGAATCGGTAACGGTGGCGGTCATCTGGAAAAGGCAGGTGGCTTTATCAGTAAAAAGTTATATGAAAAGGTGCATGGGGCAACCCATTCAGAGGCATACTTTAATACCGCTATGGCAGCCTATTTTGAGGAATATCCGGTATACCATGCTAAGGATTATAGGTACGACTGCACCGACGCTGTTCTTTATGTTCATAAACAGAAAAAATATGGTTATGTGCGTGTAAAGGAGTTGCCGGGAATCGGACGTTGGTCGATTATTCGAACGATGGATGGTGAATTGGATATTGAAACGGCAGATGATTTGTATTTTGTTCTGGATTCTCAGGGAAGAGTGGAATTTAAGACTCATGAGCAGATGCTGGCGTATTATCAGTGTATGGATGAGAACTTTGCTACCGAAGAAAATATGGATGAGAAGGCTTATCGCCCTTTGATGAAAGGGAAAAAGGATGGTGCTACATATATGCTGGGAGATTACGCAAAAGTGTGCATCCCCAAGAAAGAGAAGCAGATTTATGTAAAGCAACTTGAGGATGGAATAAAGATTTTTCCGGTTTGGGACGAGGAAAGATATCAATTGGGAATGCCGGGAGATTATTTGGCAGCATATAGGGATGATACGAGACATACTTTTATTATCCCAAAAGAGCTGTTAAATGAGAATTATGAGATAGCAGCGTCCCTTGAATAATCGCGGGTCATCTGATATAATATTTTATCAGATGTAACCTAGGAAAGGTATAGGATTAACCGATGAGTGAAATAGAAAAGGATTTATTAGTTTCAGATGAGGAAGCCGGGGAAGAGAAGGTTTCCAAAAACTTTATTGAACAGATTATTGATAAGGATTTGGCTGAGGGCGTTTACGATACCGTGCGTACCCGTTTCCCACCGGAGCCAAACGGTTATCTTCATATTGGACATGCCAAGAGTATTTTATTAAACTATGGTCTCGCACAGAAGTATGGCGGAAAGTTTAATATGCGTTTTGACGACACCAACCCCACCAAGGAGAAGATTGAGTTTGTTGAGTCTATTAAGGCTGACATTCAGTGGCTTGGCGCAGATTGGGAGGACAGACTTTTCTTTGCTTCTAACTATTTTGGAGACATGTATGAGGCTGCTGTAAAGTTAATTAAAAAAGGAAAGGCATATGTGTCCGACCTGACTGCAGAGCAGATTCGTGAATACAGAGGCTCCTTTGAAGAGCCGGGGAAGAATGACCCCAGCAGAGAGAGAAGCGTAGAGGAGAATTTACAGCTTTTCGAGGATATGAAGAACGGTAAGTTCGCAGACGGAGAGAAGGTTCTTCGTGCGAAGATTGATATGGCATCACCCAATATCAACATGAGAGATCCGGTTATTTACCGTGTGGCACATATGACCCACCACAATACCGGCGATCAGTGGTGCATTTATCCGATGTACGATTTTGCACATCCTATTGAGGACGCAATTGAGGGAATTACCCATTCTATCTGTACCCTGGAGTTTGAGGATCACAGACCACTTTATGATTGGGTAGTAAGAGAGTTAGAGTATCCGCAGCCGCCAAAGCAGATTGAGTTTGCTAAGCTCTATTTAAAGAACGTGGTTACCGGTAAGAGATATATCAAGAAGCTTGTGGAGGAGAAGATTGTAGATGGATGGGACGATCCTCGTCTGGTATCTATCGCAGCACTTCGAAGAAGAGGTTTTACACCGGAATCCATCAAGAAGTTCGTAGAGCTTTGTGGTGTATCCAAAGCCAATTCTATCGCAGATTATGCAATGCTGGAGTACTGTATCCGTGAGGACTTAAAGGCAAAGGCACCTCGTTTAATGGCTATTTTGGACCCTGTTAAGCTGGTGATTGACAATTATCCGGAGGATCAGGTGGAATGGTTAGAGGCACCTAAGAATCTGGAGAATGAGGAGCTTGGAAGCAGACAGGTACCATTCAGCAAAGAACTTTATATCGAGAGAGAAGATTTCATGGAGGAGCCTCCGAAGAAGTACTTCCGTATGTTCCCCGGCAACGAGGTACGTTTGATGAACGCATACTTTGTAAAATGTACCGGATGCGTAAAGGATGAAAGCGGTAAGGTTGTGGAAGTTCATTGTACCTATGACCCTGAGACCAGAGGCGGTAATGCCAATGATGGACGTAAGGTAAAGGGTACTATTCACTGGGTATCTGCAGCGAAGGCAATCAAAGCAGAGGTTCGTTTATACGAGAATATTATCGATGAGGAGAAGGGTGTGTACAATGAGGACGGAAGTCTGAATCTGAATCCGAATTCTTTAACCGTACTTAAGGAATGCTATTTAGAGCCTGCATTTGCGGGGGCAAAGGCTTACGATAACTTCCAGTTTGTACGTCAGGGATTCTTCTGTGTAGACGCAAAAGATTCTACCGAGGACGCAATGGTATTTAACCGAATTGTCTCCTTGAAGAGCTCATTCGTGTTACCGAAAAATTAAACTAAAGAAAGAAGTGGGACTATGGCAGGTATTTTTTCAGGATTAGAAAGTTTGGGACTTGGTAATTTAACCGGTGCAAAATTATTTGAAAAGGAAGACAAGGCAAAAAAGAAGGTTGTGGTAGAGAAGGCTGCACCTGTAGTTTTAGAAGAGAAGGATTATATTTTTGATAAAACAATCGAATGCCCTGTTTGTGAGACAAAGTTTACCGCAAAGGTAATGAAGAACAGTAAGGCAAAGCTCCTTTCCAGTGATTTGGATTTACGCCAGAAATTTGAAGGTGTAGATGCTGTTAAATACGATGCAATCAAATGTAACTGCGGTTACAGTGCACTCAGCAGATATTTTCCTACTATTATGCCTACACAGGCAAAGGCTATCAGAGAGAATATCTGTATGCGAGTAAAGGTAACTCCTAACACCGGAGAAACCTATACATATGAAGAGGCGATTGAGCGTTATAAGCTGACCTTAGCTTGTGCTGTGGTTAAGAATGCAAAGGCAAGTGAGAAGGCATATATTTGCTTGAAATCAGCTTGGCTTCTTCGTGGATATCAGGAGCATCTGCAGGCTAAGGGAGAGCTTTCTGAAGAAAAGAAAAAAGCACTTTATTCAGAGGAAATGGAGTACTTAAAGAATGCCTACGAAGGTTTCGTAACAGCAAGAAGCTCTGAGAATACTCCGATTGCAGGTATGGATGAGTGGACTGTAGATTATTTATTGGCAGCTTTAGCCTACGAGATTAATGATTATGAGTCATCCTTAAAGATGATTTCTAAGATTCTCACCTCCAATGCGGCAAATAGTCGTATGAAGGATAAGGCAAGAGAGTTAAGAGATTTAATTGCTGAAAAGGCAAAAAACGGAGCTAAATAATGTTCGATTTAAATATTGTTCTGCGTAGTGACATTTCCAAATGTCTCTATGAACAAATTTATGAATATGTGCGGCAGGAAATAAGAGAGGGGAAGCTTCTTTGTGAAGAGAGGCTTCCCTCAACCCGTTCTCTGGCAGATTTTTTGCAGGTGTCCAGAAGCACGGTGGAGCTTGCCTATGAGCAGCTGTTGTCTGAAGGATATATCGAGGCAAGGCCTTATAGGGGGTATTTTGTATGTAAGCTGGAGGAGCTGTATCAGCTTCCACAAGCGACAGAGGAAGCCGTAACTCTGCCGCATAGGGAAGAAAAAAAGGAGTATTTTGTAGACTTTTCACCTACTGCTATTGATATGTCGGAATTCCCATTTAGTGTATGGAAGAAAATAAATAAAAACATTCTAAGCGACAGTAATTCCAGACTTTTTTCCAGCGGCAGTGCCCAGGGAGATTATTCTCTGCGAGAGACTATCAGCCGATATCTGCATTCCTCCCGAGGCGTAAATTGTGAGCCGGAGCAGATAGTGGTGGGAGCAGGTAATGACTATTTACTTATGCTTCTGGAGAAAATCCTGGGACGACACATCCCTACAGCAATGGAGAATCCCACATACAAAAGAGCATATCAGATTTTCAGATCCTTCGCGTATCCGGTAAAGACCGTCTCCATGGATGAGAACGGTATGATAGTGGGGCAGATTGAGAAGGATGTGAAGCTGGTATATGTGATGCCTTCCCGTCAGTATCCTACCGGCACTATTATGAGTGTTGGCCGTCGTAGCGAGTTGTTAAAGTGGGCAGGGGCGGAAGAAGACAGGTATATCATCGAGGATGATTATGATAGTGAATTTCGATATAAAGGAAAACCGATTCCGTCTTTGCAGGCGATGGATAAGCATGGGAAAGTGATTTATATGGGAACCTTTTCTAAGGCCATTGCACCGGCCATTCGTGTCAGCTACATGGTATTGCCGAAAAGCCTTTTGAGGAAGTACAAGGAAGAGTGCGCCTTTTACTCTACTACCGTGTCCCGTATTGACCAGAAGATTTTAGAGGAATTTATTAAAGGGGGATACTTTGAGCGTTATCTCAACAAGATGCGAAAGCATTACCGGGGAAAGCATGATTTATTGCTGGAGGAGCTGGAGCCCTTTAGGAAGAACTTTGAAATCACCGGAGAAAATGCAGGATTACATATTCTGTTAACAGCAAAAGGAAGTGGTATGGAGAAGGAATTGATTCATAGTGCAGAAAATGAGGGAATCAAGGTGTATGGGCTGTCGGAAAGCTCGATAGAAGGTGAGGCTGATAGAAAGACAATCATATTAGGCTATGGGGGACTTACCGAGGAAGAAATCATACAAGGAATGGAACGATTAAAAAAAGCATGGCTGACCTAGCCATGCTTTTCTTTAATCTTCAGAAATATCATCGGAATCATCATCAAAGAATTCTTCTACATCCTCTTCCTGCATCAGAGTTTCTGCCAGTGGTGAGAAGTTTGGGGCAGGAGCAGATGTTGCCATATCCTGGGTATCGGTGTCCGGAGTAGGATCGTCAAAGAAATCATCCTCATCCGAATCTTCTATCTGCTCAAGTGCAGTAATATCTAATTCGTCATCAAAATCTTCTTCATCAAAGTATGCTTCATCTTCATCAGTTTCCGGAGCAGTACCCACGGCTTCTTTCTCCTGCTTCTGGAAATAATGATATGCAGCAGCGGCAGCCGTTCCAACGGCAGCGCCGAATAACAAAAGCTTACCCAATTTTTTCATAGTTACCAACCTCCTTAAATACTCTTCTTATACTATCTTAGTATGTTTTACCAAAAAAGAAAAGAGAATATACGAAAAACTTTTAAAAAATACAAGAGTATGTTATATTAGTACAATCGGATAAGGGGATATGAAAATGAATGATAAGTTTTTTGATTTAAAGAAAGAGAAACAGGATAGAATGATTAACGCTGCACTGAAGGTGTTTGCATTAAGAGGATATCGGCATGCCAGTACAGATGATATTGTGAAAGAGGCAGGTATCAGCAAAGGACTGTTATTTCACTATTTTGAAAATAAGTTGGGCGTATATGAGTTCATTTATGAATACAGTGTTCGTTATATGATGCTGGAGCTTAGCACCATGATGAAGGAGAGTACTACCGATATGTTTGAACTGATGAAGCAGGTGGAATTTGCCAGAATGAACGCTATGAAAGGTTATCCCTATATGCAGATGTTTATCAATCGTGTGGAGACAGAGGATGTGAGTGAAGCACTGATGACCATCTATGAGAAAAAGCAGACGTTGGAGGAGGCTTATGATACCATTTGGAGTCGTGTGGATTTTGAAGGACTGCATGCCGGCGTGGATGGTATTAAGGTGCGAAAAATGCTGGATTTAACAGTAAAGGGATTGATGTCCCAGCGGTTGGTAGATTCTTCGTTTCAGCCGGAAACGCTTTATGGAGAAATCGTAGAATATATTGATATGATGCAAAAAATCTGCATGTCCTAGTGGAACTGCAGATTTTTTATAATCATCCTTTGTAAATTGTTATTTGTTCATTTTATAGGGATCATCTGCCGGATAGCCGCCTTTTAATTTCTGCATACCCCTTTGGATAGCGTCCTTGGAATTCTTCCAATCGGCGTCCTTGTTCTTATAATCGAATTTTTCAACCATCCAAGCAACATCCTCTGCCAGACGTTTCATATTGGATTCCATCAGAGGGAGCATAACCTCATAGAAATCTCTCTTTTCTTTGTCGGACATTTTGATATCGGCAGCATTGCAAAGATCGCCAAAGTGGGGAAGGCAGAAGCCCTTGCTATTTTTGATTTTCATGCGGAAGTCTTCATCCCGGGAATACATGTAGAAGAAGGTGTCCAGATATCGTTCATAGGTCTCCTTAAAGTGGTTACAGATGTAACAGGACTCCTCCTTTTCTGCAACCCATACCCCGATGGGATTCTTGCTCTCTGTGTTCTTCTTCAGCTTCTCCATCAGGGACACCTTACCGGGAGTAAAGGACTTAAACCGGCTCTGCATTTCACCAATCATACGCATGTAGTGTGTTTTTAAAATCCAGGCATTGCCAAGAGTGTTGCCATAGTCAAACATTTTCTTAAAATGTGGGCGGCAAAAGCCAGCTTTGTCTGTCATTTCGCGGATATCTGCCTCCATGTAGGAGCTTCCGGAGCCGAGACAAAAGTCCAGAAGGTCACGTTCGATGGCACGTTCTACAAAGCAGAAAGGACATTCATCCTGTGCATCAACAGCTTCATTTAAAGGGATGGTATATAACTGTTCTTTCATGGTGAAATTACCTATTCCTTTCGTGAAAATTACTGATTTCAGTATAACTAATTTTGGAAACCTGTGCAACAGATTTTCCTTGACGGAGGTTGTCCGCGTGAATAATATTAAAGATGTGGGTTGTAGAGTTTTATATATAAGGAGGATATCATATGAGTGAAACAACCAAAACTGCCTTGGGAGAAGCAGGCATTTATGATGCGAGAACCCTAGGTGTTCCTAAAATGTTATTGCTTGGCTTACAGCATATGTTCGCCATGTTCGGAGCTACCGTACTGGTACCTATGCTCACTGGTTTGGATGTATCTACCACACTGTTATTTGCGGGACTTGGTACGTTACTGTTCCATTTTATTGCAAAGGGTAAGGTACCTGCATTTTTAGGTTCTTCTTTTGCGTTTTTGGGAGGCTATTTTGCAATTGCTCCCATGATTGACGGAAAGCCTAATACAGAGATGCTTCCGTATGCTTGTCTTGGCGTTGCTTGTGCGGGTGTGGTGTATTTAATTCTTGCGGCACTGATTAAAGCTTTTGGTACCGGAAAAGTAATGCAGTTCTTCCCACCAATTGTTACCGGACCTATTATTATTGCCATCGGTCTTACTCTATCTCAGTCAGCGATTGATAACTGTGCAACAGATTGGTTTATTGCCGTAATTGCCATTGTACTGGTAGTGGTATGTAACATTTGAGGCAAGGGTATGATTAAGGTTGTACCGATTATTATTGGCGTTATTGGATCCTACGTTGTTGCTGCAGTTATGGGTAAGGTTGATTTTTCTGCAGTTGCAGAAGCGGATCTTTTTGGGTTCCCGATTCATTTTGAATCTACGGTTTTCTACATTTTTAAGAATCCGAATGTATCTATGATTATTACGTCCATTATTACGATTATGCCAATTGCTCTTGCAACTATTGTAGAGCATGTAGGTGATATCTCTGCGATTTCTTCTACTGTAGGTAAGAACTTTTTCAAGGAGCCCGGTTTACATCGTACCTTGACAGGTGATGGACTTGCAACATCAATTGCAGCTCTCTTTGGTGCTCCTGCCAATACAACCTATGGAGAGAATACCGGTGTATTATCTTTAACAAAGGTATATGATCCCAAGGTGATTCAGATTGCTGCTGTATTTGCAGTTTTATTCTCCTTCTCACCGAAGTTTGCAGCAATTATCGCATGTATGCCTACTGCAACCGTGGGCGGTGTATCATTGGTACTTTATGGTATGATTTCAGCAGTTGGTGTCCGTAATATTGTGGAGACCCAGGTAGACTTTTCTAAGAGCCGTAATGTTATCATTGCAGCACTTATTCTGGTTCTTGCAATCGGAATCAACTACAGTGCAGCCGGTGCTGTTGCATTCACTATTGGAGGAATCACTATCAGCTTATCCGGCCTTGCAGTTGGTGCATTAGTAGGTATTATTTTAAATGCAGTCCTTCCGGGTAAAGATTATGTTTTTGATGAGGAAGACCCTAAGGACAATGGAGTAGACTTCGCAGTTAAGAGCCACGAAAAAGAATAACCTATGAACATTTGAAAGGGCCGTCACCTTATGGTGATGGCCCTTTCTAACAGTTCTATGACGTTTTGGAAGGCATAGGTAGGTTTATAGGGGGTGTCAGTTAAATCCTCGGGGGTAGCTTCTCCGGTAAAGAGGACACAGGTATCCACACCGGCGTTGATACCACATGCAATATCGGTATAGAGGCGGTCACCCACAACGATGGTTTCTTCGGTAGAGAAGCCGGATGCCTTCTGGCAAAGGTATACCACTTCCGGATTGGGTTTTCCAAGGTAAGTAGGTACCTTTCCGGTAGCATGGGTAATCATCTCGCAGATGGCACCGCAGTCCGGTATGAAACCAAAATCGATAGGACAACAAAGGTCCGGGTTGGTTCCGTAGAAGGGCACGTCCATGTTAGAAAGGATTTTGCTGGCTTCAATAAGCTTCTGATAGTTCAGTTCACTGTCGTAAGCCACGACCACGCAGGCTACATCTTCTTCATATACTTCTGTAATGGTTAAATCATTTTTACGAAGCTCTGCAATGAAGGAGCTTGTACCAAGGACATAGACTTTCTTACCCCAGTAGTTTTCCTTTAAGAACTGTATGGTCATATAACCGGAGGTGACGAATAAATCTTCGGTAGTATCTAATCCGAAGGATTTTTTGAACTTGGTTACATAGTCCATATTACTTTTGGTAGAGTTGTTGGTGATATAGTAAGCCTTGCCGCCGATGGAAGCAATATAGTCAAGGAGCTCCAGACTTCCTTCGAAAAGTGTATCACCTACGGCGATAGTGCCATCGATGTCAAATAAGAATAGTTTTTTCTCTGATAAGCGATTCATATATACCTCTTTTATTATAGATGCGGTTGTTTTGGTTATTTGGTACCGCATCCGTTTATATCAATCTGAACGTAGCATAAACGTCAGGGAAAAGCAAGTAAAACTCTTGCAGATATTGTATGGAACATGGTATAGTTTTAATCGTTTAAAAGAATGTAGTACATATGAGGAGCAAACATGGCAGGAAAACCATTTGAGAGACCTACGAAATTTAAAAACAGAATGATACTTATGATTGTGGGCATTTGTTTGCAGGCACTGGGATTGTCGTTATTGATACAGCTGGATTTGGGAACAGACCCTTGTTCCTGTTTTACCCTTGGTGTGCAGAAGCACATCCCCTTAAGCTATGGTACGGTGCAGCTGATTATCAACCTTATTACCTTCATATTTGTGATTTTCAACGATCTGAGTATGATTGGCTTTGGCACCATCGGAAATATGATAGTGCTGGGGTATCTGGTGGATTTCTTTACCTGGTTGTGGGGGCTGGTGCTTCCGGGTGGTCTGGGCTTTTTTGATAACAGAGTGGCATGTTATATATTGTTGGTGCCGGTACTTGTGGTGTTTATCTTTGGAGCGGCGGCATATATGGCGGCTGGGCTTGGAATGTCCTCGTATGATGGTATTCCCTTTATCCTTCATAGTAAACAGAAAAGGCTTTCCTTCAAATCCGTGCGTAGAATCTGGGATTTCAGCTTCATGATTATCGGTGCCCTTCTTGGGGGACCTTTGAATATTGTTACCATCGCCTGTGCGTTCTTTATTGGACCGGTAATTGGATTTGTGCAGAAAAAGATGAGTGTGTTTATTTCGTAGATGAAACCGTCGAGACAGTGTCTTGGCGGTTTTGTTAATAATGACGATTTACATAGTTATATAATTGTGATAACATATTACGCGAGGATTAGATTTCTAGCGTGTAATAACGTATTCTTCAAAGTTGTGATTCATTTCTTAAGCAACATCCTATCGTGGATTCTCACGTAAAAATATCAATACCTATAAATTAATAAAATGCTTTTCACTTTATGGCAAATCCTTTATAATATAGGTACAACCTATAGAAGGAGGGTGAGTATATGGAGGTTGAAACAATGACGAAAGAAGAAATGTTGAACTATGAGACGAACATTTACATTAATCTGATTCGGATTAAAAGATATCAGAAAGAGATTAATCCGGAACTTGAATACCAGTTGAAGACACAAAGGATTAAACTCCATAATCTCGGAGTAAATACAGATGATTTTGAGTATGAAGAGTAACTTTTAACAGCGCACACTTGTTAACGTGTAAAGCATTATTGTTTTAATAGGGTATAACCCTTGATTATAATATCTAATTGTAATAATCCTCATGAAAAACAGGTATTTCCCCATATGTACAGTGTTGGGGAATACCTGTTTTTATTTGAGAGGAGTATATCATATCCTTCGATTTCTTGTATAATATCTTGTCATCTGTTCCTCTTCTTGGAGCAGATGCATTTCATATTCCTCAGGCATCTGCTGCAGTTGTCTCATCCAGAATATGCTTTGGCGCAGGGAGATGGGGCAAAGGATACAGAAGGATGCAAAGTATAGACCGCCTATCAGGTAAGCTTCTTCCAACTGAACAGGGGAAGGCAAATTATCAGGTAGGCATTTGTACCCAAAGAAAAATATGGGAACAATAAGCAGTAATGACAAAAAGAAGCTACGCAGCATCTTCAGGGAATGGTTGAAGTGGTATTCGGCATATAATAATTCTTCTTCTGAATAGGTTCTTTTCAGGAAGAGCCTGCGGAATCCAGAGGGGCTGACGGCTACAAAGAGCAGAGTCAGTAGCAGATATAAGGTTAGTATCATCACCTGCCCCATGGAGAGTGGCGCAGTGAGCTCATACCGATATATTTGGTAGCTGATGATTGCCCCCAAAAGAGAAAACAGCAGGGTAATATTCCACATGACTAAATTGTTTTCCCGTATTCTTTTGCAACTCGCAGACTGCGTTAAATGTCTTTGCAATATTGCAATTATCAATGCAAAGAAAGGAATCAGTAAATAGTTCATATCATCCCTCCATTTCCAGTTTAGCCTGATAAATCATGTCATTCACCCAGAAGACAAAGCCTGCTTTCAGTAGGAGAACGTCCTTGCCGGAGCCTGCCTCACGAATGATTTTGGCCAGATTGATTTGGCACAAAAGGGCTGCCAATAGTCCATAGTGTGATAGCTCTTCCAGAGGCGCGCGGAGCATATAGCCCTGGGACTCCGTTTCCGGACTGGGAACAAAGCTCTGTAAAAATAAGCGGAAACCATTTGCATAGGTGTCGTCCGGGGGAAGAGCGGCGTATATTTGAGAAATATATCGCTCATCCATAGGGGCAGTGGGCAGCGTGCGTTTATTCCACAGAGGCTTCTTATTCCGCAGAGAAATTGCAAAAATCACGGACAAGCCATCTACCAGACCGGCCATAGACAGGCAAAACAGTGCAGTCAGTTTTGTTTCTTCCTCGGTTAAGGAAAGAATCGGTATTAAATATAAATCAGTAATCTGATATGCGTCGTCGGTAAGGGTAATCTGCGCCTGGGCCGGAAAAAGAGTATTTAGCTTTAGCAGTGCAGAAAGGATTTCATTATCCAAGCTGCTTTTGATATTCATGGCATCCTTTAGCTGAGGAGAGTCCCCGGCTATTTCTGAATAAGATGCCATAAAATCGGAAGAAGAGAGGTCAGTGCACTGATTTAAGGTGTTTATGATCTCAGCCACAGAAATGTCTGTACTCTCCAGTAGGGAAGCTGCCTGAAATAGTGTGCTTAGGTTTGTTTGCAGGTTGCTTGTGGGAGAAATGCCTAAAGAGGCATTATGGATTTCTCCTTGAAGCTGCGAGGACAGTTCTGAAAGTGCTCCGCCAAGCTCATCGGAGGAGGTGATATTTAAAATGGTATAAAGTGTAGTAAGCGTACCTGTGATTTCGCTTTTTTCCGTAGCTGCTTCTTCCAGGTCAGAAAATCCATAGGATGCCAAGATACCATCTCTGGATGCGGATAGCTCCTGATTATTTCCTGAGGACTTGGCAGTTATGTATGCCTCATAAGCAGTCAGGTAGTCTTCGTAGTTTTCGTAAGCAGATTGCTTCGGCGCGCGCATCCCGGTGGAAATATCATTTTCTACACCATCCAGAGCAGTTAAGCAGGTATTTGCATGCTCCAAATCAGAGCACAATAGCTGGTGCTGCTTAATAATCTCCGAGACAGTATCCGATACCGTACTACGAATCTGGCTCAGACGTATTTCCAATTGATTATTATATTGCTTTGTTAAAGAGTCGCTAATCTGTGCATATCTCTCCTGCATATAGCTTAGAGGGGAATTTACGGAGTTGTAGATTCCGATATAGGAGTAATAGGTAGAGCAGCATATGGCCAGACAAAGTGCAACGATTTTCAGAAAGCTTTTCTTTTTCCTCAGAGAATTGCTGAAAAAGTAAGCCGTTGCCTGAATGGCGATGGCAAAGCAAAGGGATGCGTAAGGAAAAACGCCGTCCAGATATACCTTTGCGCCATCCCAGGTGGTAGCAAAGGAGATTAATTGTAAAAGGAGGGTCACGAAAGAGACCAGCACCACTAGGACCCTCTCGGAGAACAGATTAAATTTCTTCAGTTGTTTGAACATCGGTTATTCCTTCTTCATCGGAAATCAGAGGGAAACGTATGGTAGCAGTGAAAAGGTCGGCATCAATGTCCACAGAAAATTCTCCGCCACAAGCCTGAGTGAAGCTTTGGACAATGGATAAGCCAAGACCACTGCCTTCCTTTGTGCGGGAGGAATCTGCACGTACAAAGCGTTCCACAATCTCTTCCGGATTAAAATTCATTTCCTCCAAGGATACATTTTTCATTTTTGCGATGGCATATCCATTTTGCGCTTCCAGAAGAATATGTACGCGAGAGCCCGGCAGGGAGTATTGCATGGCATTTACCAAGAGATTTTGGAACACGCGGTACATTTTCTCTCCGTCTGCCATAATGAAAAGGGGTTCATTGGAGATTTTCAGTTTAAATTGTAAGGTACTTTTTTGTAACTCCTCGTCCATATCGGCAAGAGTCTGTTTTACCAGCTTGGCAAGGTCCAGCTTATTGTTTTCTACCGGAAGATTACCGGTAGTGGCTTTGGAGAGTTCGAATACATCCTGCACCATTTTCTTTAGACGATATGCCTTGCTGCGAAGTGCTTCCACATATTCTCCGGCAGGTGGAGCAAGGTGCTCCTCGCTAAGTAAATCTGCATAGTTGATGATGGATGTGAGAGGTGTCTTCAAATCATGGGATACGTTGGTAATCAGCTCTACTCGCATACGATTTGCTTTATTTTCCTGTTCTACCGCTTTGGCAATACCGGATTCTAAATCATTAACAGCAAGTGCAGAGGCCGCCAGAAGGGTTCTTTTGCTTAGCTGTTTATCATTTGTTTTCTCCCCTTGGCTTAGTTGATGCAGCTTGTGGAAGACGATATCCGTGTCCTGTAGGAAGTGATATAACTTTGGCAAGGCAAAACATTGGCAAAGCAAAAGAATGCACAAAATGATAAAAAGTGTCCATGTTGGCCTAGTGAGTGTGGCATGATAGAGCATATCCAGTAACAAAAGGCAGTTTACTATGATGCCGAAAACCAGAACCAGGCAGATTCGCTGCATTTTCCTTTTCCAAGGAATGGTAGTATTCCAGTTCTTCAAAGCACTACCGATTTTATAGATGATACTTCCTGTTAAAAAGCTCATACGATTGGTGCGGATATCCAGCCACAATAGATAAAGGAGCATGCCAAGCGGATAATATAAC
This sequence comes from Lachnospiraceae bacterium, assembly GCA_017467845.1. Taxonomy (GTDB): domain Bacteria; phylum Bacillota; class Clostridia; order Lachnospirales; family Lachnospiraceae; genus Acetatifactor. Next base: position 20,682 of record JAFUKH010000086.1, read on the forward strand.
CACAGGGCAGGATAAAGCATTAATCGGTATTCTAAAGTGGCAAAGGTATAGTTTAAATCCAGAGTTAGCCATAGGAATACTGCCAGTGCCGATGGTAGCAGCTTGATTTCTAAAGTGATTTTTTTGCAAAATGCACCGTATTCTGAGCGTGCAATGGCAAATTTTCTGCCGGAAAACAGCGAGAAAATTCCGGAAATCAGGAAAATTGCTGCGGACGCAAAAAAGAGAATCAGTACCCGGCGGTAGCCTTCAGCCAGTGCAATCATATCGATGTATGTGCTGTAATTGTAGACTTGAGACTCGTTATATCCCATGATAAAACGAACCTCGGAGGCTTCTTTCCAGATAGGGCTGTAGTTCGTTAGTGTCAGGTATTCTTTGTCAGGACTGGGAACGGAGTAAACTTTATCAAAGAAGCGGAGCTGTTCCAGAGGACCGTCCCAATATACTGTCATGCGGAAATTATCCGTTTCCAGAAGGTGACCATCATTCTCGGAATAGAGCGGGAAATCGATATTACCCTGCTGGGAGGTGACTCTGTTTTCATCGTTGGGATGGAGGATCTGATATTGATACAATACCTTGGTGCCCGTAGTTTTCATGATATTGTTGAAGTTTTCATGACACTCCAGCTCGTAACGTTCTGCATTTTCATCCGTCAGTGGATATCCTGTGTCATCTGCGATGCCTACATGAGCAATCATGTAGTTCTGGAATAAGTCCGCCATAAGCTCCCGCATTTCCGTGAGATAATAGACATCGCCGGTAAAGGTTCCTGTCCCTTCCTTTGCCAGATTCACAAGTGCCTCTCTACCGAAGATTCCGGATGCAATCATGGTTATAAAAGAGGAAACCATGATGAGTCTGTAAATAAAAGCTCTTATCTTTTTATTTTTTTTCAAATTTGTATCCAATTCCCCACACCACCTTTAAATATTCCGGCTCTCCCGGATTGATTTCAATTTTTTCGCGGATTCTGCGAATATGTACCATTACGGTTTTTTCCCCATTGTAGGCAATGGGTTCCTTCCATACCTCCCGGTAAATCTCTTCTGCAGAGAAAATCCGTCCCGGATGTCTCATAAGAAGTTCCAGAATTCGGGTTTCTGTAGAAGTCAAGCGGATGAGTTCACCGTCTGCAGATAAGGTGTGTTCCGTGAAGTTGAAGCAAAGTCTTCCGATTTGCACCACATCTGCGGATGGGGTGTGTATACCACCCAGACGCATGTAGCGTCTAAGTTGACTTTTTACTCTTGCCAGAACCTCTTTGGCACTGAAGGGTTTGCAGATATAATCGTCTGCCCCGATGGTTAACCCCAGAATCTTGTCCGTATCCTCTGTTTTTGCAGACATAATGATGACCGGTATGTTGCGGGTTTCTCTGATTTTTAACAGTGCAGAGAAGCCGTCCAGATTGGGCATCATCACATCCAGGAGAATCAAGTGAATGTCCTCTTTATCTAAAATGTCCAGAGCTTCATAGCCGTCGTGAGCGGAGAAGACGGTGTATTGTTCCCGCTCTAATTGAATGCGCAAAGTGGCGACGATATCTCTGTCGTCATCTACTACAAGTATTTTTTCTGTTTCCATGATTTTTCCTCGTTTGCTTTTTCTAAAAATAGTATAGCAAGTTTTTTTTACAAAAAAAGACACATAATGTTTACATTTTCCTTAAATTTATATTCACATGACGTTCTTTACAGTTGCAAAATTACGATGTATTATATGGTATATAGGAAGAAGGTCACAAAGATCCTGTAATGGGGTGAATGATATGATAAATGGTAAGAAAATAATTGCAGTGTGTGTTGCGAAAATTGGGGATGGGGGAAGCTATGAATATATTGAGAAGCTTCACTCTTACTTTGCACCGGCGGGATATCAGATGATGATTTATAATACCTGTTCGGATTTCTTTTGGGATAAACCGAACGAGCAAGGGGAAAAAGCAGTTTTTAAGCTGATTGATTACAGTATCACCGATGCGGTGGTTATTATTGCGAACAGTATTCGTTGCAAAGAGTTGGTGGAGCAGATTATTGCCCGTGCCAAGGCTCATGGAAAGCCTGTTTTCTGTATAGACGGATGCTATGAGGGCGGCATTATGGTGATGCCGGACTACGAGGAATGCTTCCGTAAGATTGTAAAGCACGTAGTAGAATTTCATAAGATTAAGGATGTGGGATACATCTCGGGCTTAAAAGGGAATCCTTTCTCTGACGAAAGGCAGGAGGTTTTTAAAAGTGTTCTGGAAGAGAACGGAATCCCTTATGAGGAGGACAAGGTCTGGTACGGCGACTTCTGGTCGAATCCTACGGTGGAAGCTATCCGAAGTATGGTGGCTGCAAAGAAGGTCCCGAGAGCACTTGTCTGCGCCAATGATGTAATGGCTATTGCCGCCTGTGCAGAGCTCAAGGAAAATGGCTATCGGGTTCCGGAGGATGTTATTGTAACAGGCTTTGACGGTGTGTTGGAAGGGCGTTATTTTTCGCCCAGAATTACTTCCTGTGACGATAATTACGGAAAGGTTGCAGAGAGGGTTGCAGAGCTGCTGAAGCAGAGCTTTGACGGTATGCCTATGGATACACTGCATAAGGTCAGCTTTGAAGTGCATATGGGACAGTCCTGTGGGTGTGTGAAGCAGGGGGTTATCTTTTACGGCGGAAGCGAGATGATAACGCTGAATGATACCCTTAATCATTATCGGGTAATGGACAGGATGTTTTATGAGATATCTGCGGAAATCCTGACATGCGATTCTCTGGAGAGAATCCGGGAAGTGATGAAGGAGATTATGCCTCCGTTCATAACATGTTTAATCAACGGAGCGTTCTTAGACGTTGACAATCATCCGGTGATGGAGGAGGAGGAAGCTCCTTTTGCGGAAGAGATGTGTGTGCTCTGCGATGATAGTGGCCGTTTCCTCGGAAAGGATAACAATCACCATGAGTCGGATACATGGAATATATGCAGCGGAGAATTGCTCCCGAATATGGGCGAGCTGTTAGGGGGAGACCGTCCTATCGTTTTTAATGCGCTATGCTTTAAAAATCGAGCCATAGGGTATGTTTGTACGTATCTGCCGCTGGAAAAATATGAGTATCTAAGTATACCACAATGCGCTATTGGTATCAGCAATGCATTGGGCGGCTTTAGAAATACCAAGTATCAAAGTTACTTGAACAGCCGGCTTGAAGATGTATATGCTCACGATGCGCTTACCGGACTATTCAATCGACATGGATTTTATAAGTACAGTGAAATCTTACTGAATGGCTTACAGGAAAAGAAAGACCAGAAGCTTCTTGTAATTTCCGCGGATTTGGACGGGTTAAAGACTATTAATGATACCTATGGACACTTAGAAGGGGATAATGCTATTTACATTGCAGCCAAGGCACTTCGGGAGTCCTGGCAAAAAGAGAAGATATGCGTTAGATTCGGCGGGGATGAGATGTTATGCCTGTTGCCTGTTCCGGAGGGAACGGATCCGGAGATAACTATTCGGAAGCGTGTTGCAAAGTTCTTAGAACAGTATAATGAATCTTCGGGAAAGCCATACGAAGTTTCTATGAGCTTGGGCTTTTATACGGAAGCTGTGGACGGCTTTGATATGGATGAAGTGATTAGAAAAGCAGATATGAACATGTATGCAGAAAAAAGAGCGAAAAAAGCTCGTTGAAGCAATGGAATGATGCAAATTTGATGTAGTTTTTATGAAATTATCCTACGGCAGGTTAATATTATAGTATTGACAAAACCTTTGATTGGGTATATCGTATATCCAAGCAGAGGTTTTTCTATTAGTTTCTTGTTTTTATATTATCTTATATATTGACGAAGTCTCGGGCAATTGGATCTGAGTTCGTATCTACCCTGCGGAAATTCACTTTTGAGCGGGGAGAGATTCTTCCTGCGGTTTGGAGGAAATATGACGAAAGAAGTAGGCGCGGTGGCGTTGGCTGATTTAATGCGCTTTAAGAGACTTCGGCTGTTAGATGATGATTTTATGAAGGTGTGCTTTCAGGACAACGTGGAGGTACAGCGGAAAACGAAAGGAGCGAGACCAAGGCGTGCTAGATATCATGCCAGTTTACTTGATGCGGGAAGTATTAGGTCAGGGAAGGACACAGAGCTTATGAAGGTGATGACGCGGTGGGGCATTTGATGCATGATTTCAGGTGCGAGAAGCCGGGGGAGATGTATCATCAGGCTCTTCGTGATGTGGCAAAGTATTTTAAAGAAACACAGGAGGGACAGCAAAAGATGTGTCAGATTTGGGATGAAGTAAGGCAGGAAGGTATTGAGAGTGCGTTAAAGGCGTTTGTTATGACAAAATTTATATGATGGTATAAAAAATGCGATTGGTTCCGATGAATCAATCGCATTTTTTAACACGTGAATTTTGGTGGTCGAAGTAATAGGGGTATGTTAAAATAAGAGCAGTGATTTTTAGGAGAGATGTATGAGCCTTAGATTTTATTTTGGCCCTTCCGGGGCAGGAAAAAGCTACAAACTTTATAGAGAACTATTAGATAGAGCCCACGAGAATCCGAAGACCAACTTCTTAATCGTTGTACCGGATCAGTTTACCATGCAGACCCAGAAGGAACTGTGCCTTGCCAGTGACCGTGGCGGAATCATGAATATTGATGTACTCAGCTTCAGCAGACTGTCTCACCGTATTTTTGAGGAGGTAGGCGGTGGTGATGTGCCTACATTGGATGACACCGGCAAGAGCCTTGTGCTTCAGAGAGTTGCAGGAAGCATTAAGGAGCAGCTGCCGGTGCTGGGGGGACATCTTCACAAGCAGGGCTATATTCATGAGGTAAAGAGTGCTATTTCAGAATTTATGCAATACGGAATTTCTGTGGAGGATATGCAGGGGCTGATTTCTTTTGCAGAAAAAAGAGGCGCCCTCAGTCTTAAATTAAAGGATTTAGAGCTTCTGTACAGGAGCTTTATGGAATATATTCAGGGACATTTTATCACTACGGAGGAGCGTCTGGATCTTTTGCGGAATGCTTTGCACAAATCGGAGATTATTCGGGGAAGTGTAGTGGTATTTGATGGATTTACCGGGTTTACACCCATTCAGAACCGCCTTATCGGAGAGATTATGTCTCTTGCACAGGAGACAATCGTGGCTTTGACCATTGGAGAAGGTGTCTCTCCGTATGAAGTAACGGGGGAGCAGGGCTTGTTTCATTTAAGTCAGAAAACGGTGAAGGACCTGACTCGTATTGCATCGGAACGGAAAGTAGAGCGGGGAAAGGATGAATTCGTGCCGGGAGGAGCCAGATTTGCAGAGAGTAGACCCTTGGCTCATCTGGAGAAAAATCTTTTTACTACTGCTTATAAAACATATGGGGAGACCCAGGATGCCATCTGCATACTGGAGGCAACATCTCCTAAAGAAGAGGTTCATCAGGTGGGACTGGTGCTGGAAGAACTGGTACGAACCAGGGGGCTACAGTATCGTGATATTGCCCTGATTTGCGGTAATCTGGATGGTTATGCACCTTATATTGAAGCGGAATTTGCAGATATGGGGATTCCCTGCTATATCGATAAGACAAGGCAGCTCTCTTTAAATCCCATGATTGAATATATCAAAAGTGCTTTGGAACTGTTTATCCGTGATTTTTCTTACGAAGTAGTATTTCATTATTTGAGAAGTGGTCTGGCGGAATTTACACCGGATGAGGTGGACCGGTTGGAAAATTATGTGATTTCCACAGGGATTCGGGGAAGTAAAAGTTGGCATCAGGAATTTACCCATAAAACAAAATGGATGGGAGAGGAAGAAGAACCACTTTTAGAGATGAACGTATTAAGGCGTCGTCTGATAGAAAGGTTATCTTCTTTGGAAGGCAAGAATAAGCGCACAGCAAAGGAGCATGTGCTTGATTTATACCAGTTCTTGGCAATGAGTGATGCAGAGAAAACGTTAGCTGAGATGGCAAAGAATTTTACGGAACAAGGAAATATGACCAGAGCAAAAGAATATGAGCAGATATATCGTCTGGTCATGGAGCTTTTGGAGGAAATCCATGGACTTTTGGGTGAAGAAGAGATTTCCAGACAGGAGTTTTTGGACATTTTGGAGGCGGGATTTGGAGAAATCGAGGTAGGAACCATTCCCCAGAATGTGGACAGATGTCTGGTAGGTGATATGGAGCGAACCAGGCTTAAGCAGGTGAAATATCTGTTTTTCCTGGGTGTGAACGATGGTAATATCCCGAAAAATGCTTCCAAGGGCGGTATTATTTCGGATATGGACAGAGAGTTTTTAAAGGATTCTGATATGGAGCTGGCACCATCCCCAAGACAGCAGATGTTTATTCAGCGTTTTTATCTGTATTTGAATCTGACAAAACCGTCAGAAAAATTATATTTATCTTATTCTAAGGTGGGAAGTGACGGTAAGAGTCTTCGTCCGGCGTATTTGATTGATACCATTAAGCGTCTTTTCCCGGAGATGCCGGTAGTGGGACTGGGAGAAAAGAGCGTGATGGAGCGCATTGTAACGCCGAAGGAAGGAATTCCTTATCTGGCGGAAGCTTTAAGAGAGTATGCAGCTTTAGGAAACGGTACTGTTTCTGAGGAAGCACTGTTTACTTTATATCAGGCTTACGAAGGCCGGGAAGAATACAAGGAACTGGTGAAAAGGCTGAAAGAGGCGGCTTTTCTGCGATACGAGACCAGCGGCCTGTCTAAGGCAGTATCCAGAGCTTTATACGGTATGCATCTGGAAAATAGTGTAACCAGACTGGAATCCTATGCAGCCTGTGCTTACCGGCATTTTCTGCAGTACGGCCTGTCTCTGCAGGAGAGAGAGGAATTTGGCTTCGAGGCTGTGGATATGGGTAATATTTTCCATGGAGTGCTGGATGATTTCTCCAAGCAGCTGGACGAGAGCGAGTATACCTGGTTTGATTTCCCGGAGGAATTCGGCATGGGAGCAGTGGAGAAAGCTATGGATAATATGGCTGCCCAGTATGGCTCCAGTGTACTTTACAGCAGTGCACGTAATGAATATGCTATCGGGCGTATGAAGCGCATCTTGTCCCGTAGTGTCAGGGTACTGCAAAATCAGCTGAAAAAGGGAGATTTTGTTCCGGAAGGACATGAAGTGTCCTTTAAATATGCTCAGGATTTGGATAGTGTGAGTATTGCTTTATCGGAGCAGGAGAAGATGCATCTGATGGGACGTATCGACAGAATCGATGTGGCAGAGGATGCAGAGAATGTGTATGTAAAGGTAGTGGATTATAAATCAGGGGACAAGCATTTTGATCTGGCAGCAGTGTATCACGGCTTGCAGCTTCAGCTGGTGGTGTATATGAATGCAGCACTGGAGCTGGAGGCGAAACGACATCCGAATAAAAATATTGTGCCCGCAGCCATCCTATACTACCACGTGTCTGATCCGCTGGTGGAGGCAGATGCCGGGGAGTCAGCGGAGGATTGGAACCAAAAGATTTTAATGGAACTACGTACCAAGGGAGTGGTGAACAGCAGAGAGGATATCATTGACAGGCTGGACCGCTTCATGGGAAGTAAGTCGGACAGTATACCGGTGGAGAAAAAGAAGGACGGTAGTCTGGGAGCCCGCTCCAGCGTAATGAGCAGTGAGGAACTGGGTATCGTGTCAGGCTATGTCAGCCGGAAGGTACGAAGTATCGGCAGGGAGATTCTGGATGGACATAAAGAGTGCAATCCTTATGAGCAGGGAGACCGGGGAGCATGTACATTTTGCAGCTTTAAAAAGGTCTGTGGCTTTGACACGTTGATTCCCGGATATGAGAAGCGTACCTTGGAAAAGCCGGAGGATGCGGAAGTTTTAAAGAAGATGCAGGAGGAGGCCTAAAGCATGGGATTTTCATATACACCGGACCAGCAGAAGGTCATAGACCTTCATAATCGTAATATATTAGTTTCGGCAGCAGCAGGAAGCGGTAAGACAGCAGTTTTAGTGGAGCGAATCATACGCATGGTATGCAATGAAGAAAGGCCTGTAGATATTGACAGGCTCTTAATTGTGACCTTTACCAAGGCGGCTGCGGCAGAGATGAGGGAACGTATCTCTGCCGGAATTGCAAGAGAGCTTTTGGAGCATGCGGAAAATGAGCATATTGCAAGGCAGGCGACCCTTCTTCATAATGCACAGATTACAACCATTGACAGTTTTTGTTTGTATATACTACGGAATCATTTTAATGAAATTGGATTAGACCCGGCGTTTCGCATTGCCGATGAAGGAGAAATTAAACTTCTTTCTGCTGAGGTGATGGATAGTCTTTTGGAGGACTATTTTACTCAGGTTACGGAGGAATTTGGGGAGATGGTGGAATTTTTCTGCCCATCCGGCAAAGAAAAGCAGCTGGAGGAGTATATCCGGGAGCTTTTCAGAGTAGCAGCCAGTAATCCATGGCCCAGGCAGTGGCTTTTGGAGCGAAAGAATGATTATAATATTTTCTCTGTGGAAGCGTTGGAGAAGGCAGCTTTTGCCCGGACTTTAACGCAGCATCTGCAAAAAATCAGCAGGGACATTTGCGCCGATTACAGAAAACTTTTGCAAATCTGTGAGGAAGCGGATGGCCCATATATGTATGCGGAGATGGTGGAGGATGAGTGTGAGATGCTGGAGAAACTGCTTGGCTGTGAAAGTCTGTCGGCCTTTTCTCTTGCCTTTGATAAGATTACCTTTGGCCGCCTTTCTGCCAAGAAGGATGACTCAGTAAATGGGGAGAAGCGTCAGGCGGCTAAAGATAGGCGCGATGCTTTGAAAAAGCTGGTTTCCGGCGTGCAGAGTAAGTTTTTTGCCATTCCCTTAGAAACTGTAGTCTCCCATATTCAGAGATGTTCTGCGGCGGTAAATCAGCTGGTGGACCTTACGGTGGATTATTATGACCGTTTCCTTTTAGCCAAGCAGGAGAAGAAACTGGTAGATTTTTCGGATATGGAGCATTATGCACTGGAGATTTTGCTAAAGCGTGATGGAGATACCTTCGCGCCAAGTAATGTGGCAAAGGAATATCAGGAGTATTTTCATGAGATTTTGATTGATGAGTATCAGGACAGTAATCTGGTGCAGGAGTATCTTCTGGGAGCTATTTCGGGGGAAGAAATCGGCAAGTATAATCGATTTATGGTAGGTGATGTGAAGCAGAGTATTTACAAGTTCCGTCTGGCAAGACCGGATTTGTTTTTGGAAAAGCAGCAGACCTATACCCATGAAGAGGGACTTACCCAGCGTATTGATTTAAGTAAAAACTTCCGAAGCAGAAAAGAAGTAATCGATACGGTAAACAGCATTTTTGAGGGGCTCATGGATGAGAATAAGGGTGGAATCGTCTATGATAAGGATGCGGCTCTTTATGTGGGAGCAGAGTATCCGGAAGCAGAAGGTATGGAGAGCGAGCTTCTATTAATGGATAGTGACGGCGAAGCTACCGGACTTGACCGTAAGGAGCTGGAGGCCCGGATGATTGCAGGACGTATAAAGGAGCTACAAAAGGATTTAAAGGTAACCGACAAAGAGACCGGTACTCTCCGCCCGGTAAGGTACAAGGATATTGTAATACTTCTTCGGACCAACAGCGGCTGGGACGAGGAATTTAAGGAAGTACTAGAGGAAGAAGGAATTCCGGTTTATATCACATCCAAGACCGGATATTTCAGTGCTACAGAAGTGCAAGAGCTGTTATCCTTCCTGCGGGTGCTGGATAATCCTACTCAGGACATTCCGCTGTATGGAGTGATGAAGTCGATATTTGGCAGTTTTAGCGAGGAAGAAATTGCCCTTGTGCGCTGTTTGGATAAGAAGTGCTCCTTATGGGAGAATATACTTTTTTATGATCAGCAGGGAGAGCGGGAAGACTTACGGGAGAAGTGTCATCATTTCAAGGAACAGGTGGCAAAGTACCGGGAATATAGTATTTACATGCCGATTCGTCAGCTTTTAGAAACATTGGTTGACGAGTATCATTATCTGGCCTATGTGTCTGCAATGCCCGGAGGAAGTAAACGGAAGGCCAATGTGGAGATGCTTTTTACCAAGGCATCCGACTTTGAAAGTACCAGTTATTTTGGACTTTTCCATTTTGTCAGATATATTGAGAAGCTGGAAAAGTATGATGTGGATTTCGGTGAGGCAGACGTCTTGGATGAAAATGCAGATGTAGTGCGCATTATGAGTATCCACAAGAGTAAGGGGCTGGAATTCCCGGTAACTTTTGTAGCAGGACTAGGAAAGCGATTTAATATGCAGGATGCAAACAGCGGTTTTCTTTTGGATGCAGATTTGGGAATTGGAACGGATTATGTAAACCATGAGGAGCGATATAAAGTTAAGAATCTGCGCAGAATGGCACTTTCCGAGAAAATGAAAGAAGAGAATTTGGCGGAAGAGCTTCGTGTGCTTTATGTAGCCCTTACCAGACCGAAAGAGAAACTGATTATGACTGCCTGTATGAAGGGTGCAGAGGAAAAATGGGAGAAGGCCGGCCTGCGTAAAGAGAAGAAGCTAAGTTATCTGGAATTTATGAGTGCAGGAGGTTATCTGGACTTCATATTGCCGGTACTTCGTCAGGAATATATAAAGGTGCGTGTGTTATCTGAGATGGATTTAGCCGCTCAGGATGCCCGGGAAAACATAACATTGGCGGAGAAAAAGTATCTGCTGGAGCATTCCGGGGAGCAGGTTTCAGATAGGCTTTTAACGGAGCTTCAGAAGCGTTTTTCCTACGAATATGCCTATAAGAATTTAAGTCAGCTCCATACTAAGACCAGTGTTTCTGAGCTGAAGATGGCGGCTATGGCAGAGAAGGACGAGGCTGCTTTTGAGGCGTTCGGGCACGGCGAAGAGGATATGAAAGAATATGTTCCGAAATTTATTGTAGTATCAGAGGATAGAATCAGTGCCACCACCAGAGGTAATGCGTTCCATAAAGCCATGGAAATCCTGGACTTTCAGAAGGTGCTGGGAGAGGGCTGTGATATTAAGGAGCTCCTTGCGCAGCATGTAGAAAGCGGGAAGTTATCTGCGGAGTACTTTGGGGCATTGAATTTCGGGAAACTGAAGGGATTTTTTGATACTGAGCTTGCTCACCAGATGTGGGAAGCAGCTGAGGAGAATCAGCTGTACCGTGAACAGCCATTTGTCTATAGTATCGCAGCGAATCGGTTGAATAGTGAATTCCCTGCTACAGAAAAAGTGCTCATTCAGGGTATTATCGATGCCTTCTATATTAGGGATGGTAAAATCATTCTGGTGGATTACAAAACGGATAGGGTAAATACCGGAGCGGAACTGTGGGCCAGATACGAAGCCCAGATGAGTTATTATAAGGAGGCTCTGGAAAGTCTCTTGCAGATGCCGGTGGAGAAAACGGTGTTATACTCTTTCAGTATGGAAAAGTGTGTTGAAGTGGGATTCTCAGATTAATGGGGACTGTTGCAAAATGTAAATGATTCGAAAGAGGATATTGTGTGGGGAATACCTCCCCTACGTTTGCATGGCTTAGAAAAAATGCGTAGTAATTTCCAAAGCTGCCTTTTGCGTTCGAGTTGTGTTATTTCCACCCGTTAGACGCTCGGCGTATCTGTCCTGCATAGGGCGGATTCCTTACGTAAACAAAAATGCCGGCTCATGTTTGGAATTATGTCTCTGTATTTGTAAACTGTTCGAAACTGCTTAAATTTCACAAAGTGGCGAA